>URRK01000178.1 GCA_900550315.1 uncultured Oscillospiraceae bacterium
TGACCGCCCGCTGCAAGCATTTACAGCGGGCGGTCAACCTTTTTTTGTAATGCCGCTTTAAACCGGCAAATTAAGCCGCAAAAATTCCACGCCGGCCAAAAAACACGAAAACACCCTTATTTGTTAGCTTGGGCAAGCAGGCCAAATACCTAAGCCCCAAAAAGGCCTTATTCCCTGCCCAAGGCCGCACAAAAACAAATCAACCGCCGGCTGTTCACCGACGGTTGATTTTGCTTTTGTAATGGGAGACTTACAAAAGCTAAGGGGGAGATATCCGTACACGGTTTTGCAGCAACAAGCAAAACGGTACAGGGGCGTTAACCTATTTTTTTCAGTTCCTTGTTTGCGCGGTTAATACCGGTGTTCATTTTACCCTTAGAGGCGTTTAAAACACTGGTAATCTGCTCGGCGGTTGAATTTAAAAGGTCGTTACAAATGCCGCCGTAGGTTCCGGCCGAAACATAATCAATAACGCCTTCGCCGCGCATAATAGATTTTTTTGCGCTGGCAGAGGTAATGGTGTTGTAAACCTCACGGAACTGCTCGTTGTAGAAAGAACCGGCCATATCGCAATTCTTCGTATCTAAGAAATAGCGCATAAAGTAAGCGGCTCCAACCGGGTTTTTAGCATTTTTAGCGGTACCCCAAGCCTTTACACGAACCGGAGTGTAAGCGGTGCTGCCCTTAGGACCGGCCACCGGTACGGCTTTAATATCGGCCGAGGTGTGCGGTACATTGGTAAACCAAGCGTCGGTGCTGGCGTTGTACATACCGTAAGCAATGGCGCTGAACAAGCCAACCTTGCCCTGCTGAACGGCGCTTAAATTCCAGTCGGAGGAAATGCCGTCCTTATGAAAAGCGGCAACCTGCTGCCAAGCCTTGGTAATGAGCGAGGTGGTGGCAGAATTGCTTAAAGTGCTTTTAAACTGTTTGCCATTGTAGCTTACCAAATCGGTACCGGTGCTGTACATCAGTAAGTCCTGATTTTGCAGCGAAAGGCCAATGTAACCGCTGCCCTTTTGCTTAATTTTAGTGGCAATTTCTTTTTGCTTATCCCAATTCCACTTGCCCTGCTTGTAAAGGGTCCAGGGGTCCTCGCTAATGCCGGAGTTTTTTAACACCGAGGGCTTGTAATAGGTTACATAGTTCGTATCCTCGGTTGCCCAGGGGCCGCGAGCCGAAACGGCAAAGGATTTTCCGTTGGCTTTAAAAACATCCATGTAGGGTTTGTACCAAAAGCTGTCGCTTAACTTATAAACAGTGGGGTCTAAAATTTGTAATGAGCGCATTGCCACACCGGGGTAGTCGGCAGATTCGATCATTACAACATCCGGCGAATCATTGCCCGAAACCAAGGAAAGCAGCTTGGTGGCGTATTCGTTCTCGGTTGTTTTGGTGGTGCGAACCTTAATGCCTGTTTTTTTCTCGAACCCGGTTACCAGCTTTTGCTCTAACGGGGTGTAATTGCGCCACATTAAAACGTGCACGCTTTTAGATTTAGCGCTTTGCGGAATGTTGGCGTACGGGTCGGAACCAAAGGTGGTGCTGCCGCTGGTTTGGGTACCGCCGTTTAAAGCTTGGCCGGAACCGCCGGTTTTAGAGCTATTTGCGGCTTGCGCGGCAGAATTGTTGCCGCCGCTTACCTGGCTTTGATTTTCCTCACCCGAAATCATTTGATCCTGGCTTTCTTCAGAGCCGTAATTGGAACCGTTGCTGGCCGTGTTTTTAGCACCGCAGCCGGAAAACATTAAAACCGCCGCCAGCATTAGCGCCGTAACGCCGGCGCCGCGTTTAAAAGAAAACATTTTTTTCATTTAGCATACCTCCGTTAAAAATAGTAGCCTTTGGTGCAAAGGGGGGTTACCCCTTTACACCGGTGTAAATAACAAGGGAGCCGGCCGGAATAACATCGCGCAGCTTGCCCTTTACCTGCAGGTAAGCGGCGTCGGCCTGGGCCAGGCGAGCATCCGGCGTTGCTTTTACGCTGCTTGCCGCTTGGCGGTGCCGGTAAAGCGTTTGGTTTAAGGCCTTTTCAAAATTAATTTCAACCGGGCGATCTTTACTGCCGTTGTTTACAACCGAAATCGTCCACTTGCCGTCCTCCAGCTGTGCGGCGCCAAGGTAAAGGCTTTCGTGGTTTTGTATAAGCGCGTTGTTGTTTGTTTGGTAAACCTTACCCTTTTGGTAACCGTTGTACTTTACAAACGGGCCAAAGGTATAAAACTGTTTTCGCGGCGTATTCCCCTCAAACAACGAGGGCACAATGCCGGTAATGTGAATTCCGTTTTTCCACTCGCCGCCGTTGCTGGTAAAGTCGGTCCAAAGCTGATCAAACAGCTGCCAAAACAGCATATTATTCATGCCAAGCTGCTGCCCTACAATGCCGCAAACAGCGTTTTGCAGGCCGCCCCAAGCTAAATCTGACTGAGCCGGGTAATCGTCGGCTTTTACATCCAACTCGTCGATCCAAAATTCTTTTTTGCCCCAAAGGCCGGCGTTTTGCATGTGATTTTTGTAAGACTGGTAGCTTGGGGTAAGAATATTGGCGTATTCATCGCTGGAAACCGAGGACGCATGCGGGTAAGTGTGCGCGGTGTAAATGTCAAACAGTTCGGGGTCGGTTTTTAAAACATATTGCAGCAGCTCATCTCCCGTGCCGCTCACCTCGTTTGGGCCAATATGCTTTACGGTGTTTCCTAACCCCATTTCGCCCAGTTTATTGCGAATGGCACGGCAAATTAATACATACTCTTTGTTAGAATTGCCGGCCGGGTGACCGGAGTAGAAGTTCGAGGGCTCAACAAAGTAAGAAATGTAGCTTACATTGTGAATACCGCGGCTGCGCAGCTGCAGCAGGGTTTGACCCAGCCAGTAGCCGTAACGGCGGGCACCCTTAATCATGCGCTGCTCCTCGGCCGATTTACCGGAAAAGTCAAATCCGTAGCTTTCGGCGTAGCGGTCGGCCCCGCGGCCTTTTAAGTATTCTACCTCGCCAATGCTGCAATCCTCTATTTCGGTAATAACGCCTAAGTGCCAGCCGGCCTGCAGCACAACCTGAACGCCGCGCTGCTGTAAAGCTTTGGCGTAATTGCAAAAATAGCCAAAGCGGTTTCTGCTAAAATCCCAACCCCTGTTTGCGTCCCAGGTCCAATCGCTGGGGTAACGGGTTCTGGCGTAGCGAATGCCAAAAGTCGTTAGCTTTTTCAGCTCATCGTTACGCATTTTTTCGGTATAAACACGACCGCTGGATTCATCCTCCATAAAACCAAAGGCGTGGTAAATGGTTGCGCTGTGACCCCGGTAGTTTTTGGTAATGGGGGTTTGCCCGTTTAAAACCGAAAGCTGCAAATACTCTGTTTCGTTGTCAATGGGCGCCTCCGGGTCCAGCGTACCGGGATCCACGGTGGAGCTGGTGTCATCGTCCGAAACAATGTTATCGGAGGAGGTGTTTTCTGACGACGCACTAGCCGAGCTGGAGGTTGATTTTTTTGTATTCTTTTTCTTTTTTTTGGCTGAGTTTTTGGCAGAGCAGCCGGCAAAACAGGTAAAAGCCATTGCAAGACAAAGTAAAACGCAAATTATTTTTTTCATATTTATTCCCCCTGTTTTGTTTTTTTGCCGGTAAGGCAAAAGGCTGCGGTACCCAAGGCTGCCGCCCCAAGCAAAATAA
>URRK01000179.1 GCA_900550315.1 uncultured Oscillospiraceae bacterium
AATTTATGGTTCCCGGCGTGCTGCCGTTTTTTGAGTGCATGTTTGCCAACCGCGAAACCGATTATAAGCTTTACGGCGGCAGCCGGCTTATTTTGGCCGGCAGCAACTTTTTAGCCAAAAAGGCCGCCGAGTTAGAGCGGCTAATACCGCAGGCGCTGGCCCCTTACCCCGAATTTGTTGCCCCGGCCGATTTTGAGCACCTAAAGCAGCTGGGAGAGGAGCTGATTGGCCGCGGCGTTAAAATGGGCGAGGGCTGGCTGCTGCCGGCCGAAATTGCCGAATTAATTGAAAAGGGCTACGGCAACGTTGTTTGCGCCCAGCCCTTTGGCTGCCTGCCCAATCACATTGTTGGCAAAGGGGTTATTCGCACCATAAAACAGCGCTACCAAAACGCCAACATTTGCCCGGTAGATTACGATGCCGGCGCCTCAAAAGTAAATCAGGAAAACCGCATTAAGCTAATGTTGGCAGTAGCAAGGGAGGGGGCCGAAGCATGAAACGCATGGGTTTAGATTTAGGCTCTACCACCGTAAAGGGCGTAGTATTGGGGGAGGACGGCAGTCTGCTTTACAGCAGCTACCGCCGCCACTATTCAAAAATCAGCCAAACCGCCGCCGAGCTGCTGCAGGAGGTTGCCGCGCAGTTCGGGTCGGAGGAGCTGCTGCTTAGCATTTCCGGCTCGGCCGGCATGGGCCTTTCCAACGCGCTGCAGCTGCCCTTTGTGCAGGAGGTTTACGCAACCCGTTCGGCCGTGCGCCGGTTGCTGCCCGGCACTAATGTTGTTATTGAGCTGGGCGGCGAGGACGCTAAAATTTTGTTTTTAAGCGGTGGGTTAGAGGTTCGCATGAACGGAAGCTGCGCCGGCGGCACCGGCGCGTTTATAGATCAAATGGCCACCCTAATGGGGGTAGAGCCGGCCGAGTTGAACACCTTGGCGGCCGAAGCGCAAAAGCGTTACCCTATTGCCTCTCGCTGCGGGGTTTTTGCTAAGTCTGATATTCAGCCCCTCATTAATCAGGGCGCCAAAAAGCAGGATATTGCCGAAAGCATTTTTTACGCCGTGGTAAACCAAACGGTTGCCGGGTTGGCGCAGGGGCGCAGCATTGCCGGTAAGGTGGTTTATTTGGGCGGCCCGCTAACCTTTTTTAACCGGCTGCGCGCCGCGTTTAACGATGTTTTAAAAGTAACCGGCACCTGCCCCGAAAATTCGCTGTATTTTGTTGCCATTGGGGCGGCCTATTCTAAATATTCAGTGCCGGTGCAGCCAGGTAATTTGGCTAAAAAAATTGCAAGCTACCACGCTGGCGGCGGCTACAACAGCTGCCCGCCGCTGTTTCGCAGTAAAGAGGAGTACCGCTGCTTTGTAAAACGGCACGAGGAAACAGGCAAAGCCGCCGGCGAGCTTACCGAGCCAAACGGAGTAATGTACCTGGGGGTAGACGCCGGCTCTACCACGGTAAAAGCGGTGCTGTGCGACCAAAACGGCAAACTGCTTTTCCCGTTCTACCGCACCAACAGCGGCAACCCGGTTCCGCTGCTGCGGGAGTATTTAACCAAGCTGTACCAAAAATGGCCCAACATTAAAATTGGCGGGGCAGCCGTTACCGGCTACGGGGAGGATATTATTCGCAACGCCTTTCACTTAGATTACGGCCTGGTAGAAACGGTTGCACATTATACAGCGGCGAAAAAATTTCGCCCCGATGTTGATTTTATTATTGACATTGGCGGGCAGGATATTAAATGCTTTAAAATTAAAAACGGTGGGGTAGACAGCCTGTTTTTAAACGAGGCCTGCTCCTCGGGCTGCGGCAGCTTTTTGCAAACCTTTGCCAAGGTGCTGGGGTACAGTATGCAGGATTTTTCGGCATTGGCTTTGCAGGCCGAAAAGCCGGTAGATTTAGGCTCCCGCTGTACGGTTTTTATGAACAGTGCCGTAAAGCAGGCGCAAAAGGACGGTGCTGATGTAAAAGATATTGCCGCCGGCCTTTGCATTAGCGTTGTAAAAAACGCGCTGTACAAGGTAATTCGCTGCGCTTCGCCAAACCGTTTGGGCAAAAGCATTGTGGTGCAGGGCGGCACCTTTTTAAACAACGCCGTGCTGCGCGCCTTCGAGCAGGAAACCGGGCGCCAGGTTATTCGCCCGCAAATTGCCGGGCTAATGGGGGCGTACGGTGCGGCCCTTTACGCCCTTGAGCGTGCCGGCAGCGGCGCTAAAAGCGGGCTGATTACCGCCGCCGAGCTGCAAAGCTTTGTGCACAGCGTTCGGGCGGTTACCTGCAAGGGCTGCAGCAACGGCTGCCGGTTAACGGTTAACACCTTTACCGGCGGGCGCACCTACATTGCGGGCAACCGCTGCTCTAAGCCGGTGCGCGGCGGAAAGTTGGGGCCGCAGTACAACTTGTACGCCTACAAGCAACAGCAGCTGGAGCAGTTTATGCAGCCGCAGCCCCAAAGCGGCGCCCCAACCGTTGGCCTGCCGTTAGGCCTGAATATGTACGAGCTGCTGCCGTTTTGGCACACGCTGTTTAGCCGGCTGGGCTTTCGGGTGGTTTCCTCAAAATTCGCAACGCACGAGCTTTACTTAAAGGGGCAAGGCACCATTCCGTCCGACACGGTTTGTTACCCCGCAAAGCTTATGCACGGGCACATAGAATACCTGCTGCAGCAGGGGGTAGACCTTATTTTTTACCCCTGCATGAGCTATAATGTAGAGGAGCATTTGGGCCACAACCACTACAACTGCCCGGTTGTTGCCTACTACCCCAAGGTGATTGGGGCCAACATGCCAAACTTAAAGCAAACCAATTTTGTAAACGATTTTATTGGCCTGCACAAAAAGCACGCTTTTGCACCCCATTTTCAAAAAATCATGGCGGCGCACGGCTTTAGCCTGCCCCTTTTTAAAATTAAACAGGCGGCCAAAGCGGCGTACGCGGTGTACGCGCAGCAGCGCCGGGCCTTAACCCAAAGGGCCAACGAATTTTTAACGCAGGCCCGGCAGCAAAACCTGCCGGTTATTGTGCTGGCGGGGCGCCCTTACCACATTGACCCCGAAGTAAACCACGGAATAGATAAATTAATTTGCGAATTGGGTGCCGTAGTTTTAACCGAGGATTCGGTTAGTCCGCACGTAAAGCGCTTTGCCACCACCGTTTTAAACCAGTGGACCTACCACGCACGGCTGTACGCTGCCGCTAAATTTGTAACCAAGCAGCAGGGGGTAAACATTAGCCTGGTGCAGTTAGTTTCCTTTGGCTGCGGGGTAGACGCCGTAACCACCGACGAAACGCGCGAGATTTTAGAGGCAGGAGGTAAGCTTTACACCCAAATTAAAATAGATGAAATTACAAATTTGGGTGCGGTGCGTATTCGGCTGCGCAGCTTGTTTGCCATGCTGCAGCAGGAAAAAGCTGCTCCTGTAGCTTTAATAAAAGCCAAAAAAGCGCAAAGCCCGGCCAAGGCCAAGCTCCCAAAGGCAAGGGTGTAGCTTTCCAACCGCACCGCCCCTAAAATTCTTGTTAAAAATTATACAAATTAATTTGTTTTTTGCATGGACTTTGCACGGCGGTTTTTGTATGATAAGGTTACATGGGTCTACCAATGCCAAAAA
>URRK01000180.1 GCA_900550315.1 uncultured Oscillospiraceae bacterium
CATAAGCATATCGGGCTTTACGCTTTTTTTAATGTCAATAGTAATTTTAAGACCTTTTAAGTCGGTTTCATCGCGAATATCGTTAATTTCGGTAATCTTTTTCGCCTTGCAAAGCTCAATAACCTTTTCAATAATCGCCTCAATCGTGGTGGTGGGCGGAATTTCGGTAATATCAATACAGTTGGCCGCTTTATCGTAGCTGTAAACGCCGCGCACCTTAAAGCCGCCGCGCCCGGTTTCGTAAATGCGCTCCATGGCGGCGCGGTCGTACAGCAGCTGCCCGCCAATTGAAAAGTCCGGCGCAATTAGGGTTTCAAACAAATCGGCGTTTTCATCCCGTATTAGGGCAATGGTGGTTTTACAAACCTCCTCTAAATTAAACGAGCAAATAGAGCTGGCCATGCCGGCAGCAATACCCATGTTGGCGTTAATTAGCACCGTAGGAAAGGTAACCGGCAACAGAGTAGGCTCTTTCATAGAGGCGTCGTAATTGTCTACAAAATCTACGGTATCTTTATCAATATCCGCAAACAATTCGGCCGAAATAGGGGCCAATTTAGCCTCGGTGTAACGGGCGGCGGCACACTGCATATCCCGCGAATAGGCCTTACCAAAGCTGCCCTTAGAGCGCACAAACGGGTGCAGCAGCGCACCATTGCCCTCTGAAAGGCGCACCATGGTATCGTAAATAGCGGCGTCGCCGTGCGGGTTTAACTGCATGGTTCTTCCCACAATATTGGCCGATTTAATGGTTCCGCCGTTTAGCAGCCCCATGGTATACATCATGTACAGCAGCTTACGGTGCGACGGCTTAAAACCGTCAATTTCCGGAATGGCACGGGAAACAATAATGCTCATAGCATAGGGCATAAAATTGTTTTTCAGCGTTTCGGTTACCTGCTGGTCTACAATCGTGCCGGCACCGGCAATATAAGCGGCCGCCGCGTTTTTGGGCTTTGCGGCGCTTGCTTTTTTCTTAGGTGGCATAAAGGTTTAACCCTCCTTAATTTTTGGCTGGCAAAAAGCCTAAGGACTACGGTTTGCGGGCGTTAGCTAATGTCGGCCTCCTCCATGTACAGGTAGCCGTTTTCCGAAATATAATCCTTACGGCCGGCCAAATTGTCTCCCAGCAGTAAATCAAACACCTCCGAGGTACGCTCGGCGTCCTCCGGCATAATTTTAATCAACCGCCGGGTTTCGGGGTTCATGGTTGTAAGGTTCATCATATCTGGCTGGTTTTCGCCCAACCCCTTTGAGCGCTGCAGTTCGCATTTTTCGTTGCCTATTTTTTCTAAAATCTCTTTTTTCTCGTTTTCATCGTAGGCAAAATAGGTCATGCTTTTGGTGTTAATTTCGTACAGCGGCGTTTCGGCAATAAACACCTTGCCCTCGCGAATTAGGGTGGGCATTAGCCGGTAGATCATGGTTAAAATTAAGGTGCGAATGTGAAAACCGTCAACATCGGCGTCGGTACAAATTACAATTTTGTTCCAGCGCAGATTTTGCAGATCAAAATTAGAAAGATTTTTGTTGGCCTTAGAACGCACCTCTACCCCGCAGCCCAAAACCTTTAATAAATCGGTTATAATGTCGCTTTTAAAAATTTTGTCGTACTCGGCTTTCAGGCAGTTTAAAATTTTGCCGCGCACCGGCATAATGGCCTGAAAGGCCGCGTCCCGCGCTAATTTACAAGAGCCTAAGGCCGAATCGCCCTCTACAATGTAAAGCTCCCGCTCGGCAACATCGCGGCTGCGGCAATCTACAAATTTTTGCACCCGGTTGGCCATGTCGTTACCGGTTTGCAGTGTCTTTTTTAAATTTAAGCGCTCGCGCTCGCTGCGCTCTCGGCTGCGCTTGTTAATTAAAACCTGCTCGGCAATTTTTTCGGCCTGGGCGTGGTTTTCAATAAAATAAACCTCTAACTGGTGCTTAAAAAAGTCGGCCATGGCCTCGTAAATAAAGCGGTTGTTAATGGCCTTTTTGGTTTGATTTTCGTAAGAGGTTTGCGTAGAAAAGGAGGAAATTACAATAACCAAGCATTCCTCCACATCGGCAAACGAAATTTTGCTCTCGTTTTTTTGGTACTTGTTGTTTTGCTTTAAATAGTTATCTATTTGAGCTACAAAGGCATACCGAACGGCCTTTTCCGGCGAGCCGCCGTGCTCTAAGTAGCTGGAATTATGGTAATACTCTTTTAAATGCACCTGGTTGGAAAAGGTTACCGCCGCGTTAATTTTAACCTTGTAATCGGGGCGGTCCTCCCTATCGCGACCCACCCGCTCGGTTTGCCAAAACTGCAGCGGCGTTAGGGCCTTATCGGCAACCAACTCGGCAGCATAGTCGGAAATACCGTTTTTGTACTGAAATTCGTAATTTTCAAACTTATTGCCGCTTTGGTACCGCAGTAAAAACAGCAGCCCGTCATTTACCACCGCCTGCCGTTTTAAAATATCTAAATAAAACTCCAGCGGCACTTCAATGTCGGTAAAAACCTCTAAATCCGGCTTCCAGCGGATCTTTGTTCCGGTATCCTTCCCCGGGTAGGGCTCTTTTTTTAGCCCCCCAACATTCTGCCCTTTTTGGAATGCTAAATGGTAAATAAAGCCGTCGCGCTTTACCTCCACCGTCATAAATTCCGAGGCGTACTGCGTGGCGCAAAGGCCCAAGCCGTTTAACCCTAAGGAGAATTCGTAATTCTCGCCGCCGTTGGTGTTGTACTTACCGCCGGCGTACATTTCGCAAAACAAAAGCTCCCAGTTAAAGCAATTTTCTTTGTTGTTAAAATCTACCGGAACGCCGCGGGCAAAGTCCTGCACCTCAATAGAGCCGTCGGCATACACGGTTACAATAATTTTTTTGCCGTAGCCCTCGCGCGCCTCATCAATAGAGTTTGAAATAATTTCAAAAATTGAATGTTCGCAGCCCTCTAAGCCGTCCGACCCAAAAATAACCGCAGGGCGTTTGCGAACCCGGTCGGCCCCCTCTAATTTTGAAATGCTTTCGTTAGTATATTCTGCTTTTTTCGGCATTTTTCTTTAACGCTCCCGTTGTTCGTTGTTTTTTTGGGCAGGCTCTGCGCCTTGCTTCGACTCCCCGCGGGCGGCCAGCTGCCGTTTTACCAGCGGGGTGTCCTCCCCGTTTAGAGAGTTCATGTAATCTACCACCAGCATACGAATAACGGCAAAGGCCGGAACCCCCAGCAGCACGCCGGGCAGCCCGAACAGGCCGTTGCCAACCGTAATGGCAAACAAAACATAAATAGGCTTTAACCCCACCGATTGCGAAACCACGCGTGGCTGCATAAAATTAGCGTCCAGCTGCTGCAGCCCAATAACGCAGGCCAGCGCAATTAAGGTTTGCACAAAATTACCGGTTGAAATTAGCGTGCCGCCTACTACCAGCACACCGCTGATTAACGCGCCAAAGTAAGGAATTAAATTGCACAGACCCATAACCACCGCCAACAGCAGCGCGTAGGGAATTCGGGCAATAGAAAGCACCGTAAAGCTTAGCAGCGCCATTAGCATAGCGTCTAAGCACTGGCTGTAAAGGTAGTTGCAAAAAATGGCGCAGGAACGTGAAAG
>URRK01000181.1 GCA_900550315.1 uncultured Oscillospiraceae bacterium
CCACCAGACCATCGCCGCGAGTGGAGCCGCGAGTCAGGCGGCCGTTGCGGTATTCCAGGCTGACAGAAAGGCCGTCGATTTTGATTTCTACCACATATTCCGGCGTAACGCCTGCTTCCCGCACGCGCTGGTCAAACTCGCGCAGTTCATCCAGCGAGAAAGCATCCTGCAGGCTTTCCATTTTAACCTTGTGCGCCACCGGCGTAAACATTCGGCCAACGGCACCGCCCACCCGCTGCGTAGGGGAATTGGGCAAAATCAGCTCCGGGTACTCGGCCTCCAACGCTTTTAGCTCGTTTTGCAGCGCGTCGTACTCGTAATCCTCAACGGCGGGGTCGTCATACAAATAATAACGGTCGCTGTACTCGTTTAGCTGCCGGGTCAGCTCGGCTATTCTTTTTTCGGCCTGTTGCTTTTCCATTTCATTCTCCTTCAATCCGGCGCAAGGCAGGTGCCCTTATTACTCCGGGTGTATTGCCGCTCCGGCATATTATCTTGGTGCTTTACCGTTTTGGTGTGTTACCATTCCGATTTAGTTTTACCGTTTAAGTATGCATTTACCACTCGGGTATTATTTCACCGCTCCGAGGCGTAGTTAAAAATGTCGTCAATCACTTCGCCGCTTTCATCAAACACCTGCGTGTAGGCCTCCGGCACGGCGCCGGCAATTACGGTTTCTGAAAGAACATAATCGGTGGTAACGGTTTTTTCACAGCGCGACCACGGAATTAAAATGTAAATTACGCCCGAAACGGTTAACGAAATGCGGTGCAAAGTATTATTGACCCCCGCATTTAAAAATTCGCTTTTTAACGCAGCGTTAAAGGTGGTTGAAAACTGCACCTTAAACCTTAGCTGCGGCCCCATTCCTAAGGTGTACTCGCTGCCAAGCAGCGTGCCCAGCGGAACCGAAACCGAAAGCTCTTGCCCGTTTTTTGCAATTTCGCTTTGCAGGCGCGCTAAAAAATCTACCTTAACCTTGTTTATGGCCACCGCGTTGCTTTTTACCGCGCGCACGCTGCCGTCCGGTGCGTAATCAACCTCGTCTACGCTAACCGGCTGCTCGCTTAACACGCTTTGCATTGCGGTATTCATGGTGTTTAGCAGCAGCTCGCAGCCGTTGCTCATTGGGTATTCGTTCAACATTCGGCGCAAAAAAGCGTGCGCCGCAAATAGCAGCAGCACTGTGCCGCACAGCACCAGTGCCACCCCGGTGCAAAACAACCGGGTACGGTTTTTAAAACGGCGTTTTGGTTTTACCCCCACAACAAAGCACCTACCTTTGTACTATTTTACGCGTAGCACAAAAATAGGTGCTTTCATAGGTTTTAAACGCAAAACAAGCTGTAAATACCAAACTTCAAGCTGCCTAAGGCCGGCCTGCTAAAGCGGCACCAAAACCGCCTGTTTACCCCGTTAGCGGGGCTTTCTGCAAGCTTAAAAAAGCAACCCCCGCTCTGCGGCGGTTTTTTAAGCCCTAAACCCAATTATTTTTCTAACAAATTGTAGCAGTCAACAATTAGCTTAGCGGCGGTATCAAACCCTATTTTGCTGTTTACGCACAAATCGTAAGAGGTGGCCGCGCCCCATTTAAGGTCGGAATAATAGTTGTGGTAGCCGGCGCGTTTTTTATCGGTTTTGCGAATTTTTTCCGAAGCCTCATCGTGCGAGATCTTTTCAAACTCGGCAATACGCTTAATGCGGGTGTCAAAATCGGCGTGAATAAAAATGCTGAACACCGGGGCTACGCCGCGCAGTACACTTTCGGCGCAGCGGCCCATAATAACACACGGGCCCTGTTTGGCAATAGACTTAATGGTATCGCTTTGAATAATAAAAATTTTGTCGCTCATTGGCATTTCGGGCACACCGTTATAGGTGTTGTAGGTGTACGCCCCAAGAGAAAGCGAATACAAAAAGCTGTTGGTTGGCTTTTCATCAAAGCTTTCTAAAATTTCGTGGCTCATACCGCTGTCCTGCGCCATTTTTTTAATGAGTTCTTTATCGTAAAACGGAATGCTTAACGCCTTGGCAACCGCCAAGCCAATTTCGTGCCCGCCGCTGCCAAACTGGCGGCCAATTGTAATAATATGATTATTCATAAAATCAACCCCTTTGCACTGGTATTATACCACTTTTTTACCAATTTTTCAAGTAGGGCCGCCCATTTTTTGTAAATTCCAAGCCAGCACTGTTAAAGCCGAAAAGGCCGGCCGCCGCAGGACTTAAAGCCGCCCCTTGCAGCGGCCAACTAACGCGCACCCGCATAGCGGGTGGTTCTTTGTTTCGGACGTTCCGTCCTCAGCTGGCTAAAGCCCCAAAATAAAACGGGGCAAGCAAAGCGGTAAAGCCTTACTTGCCCCTTTATTGAAGTTTATGCGGTGCTGTACTGCCTAAGGTTGACCGTACGGTTTGCCCGGCCTTTTTCTTACGCCGCTTTGCGCTTGCCCCCACGGGCGTTACGCCCGCGCCCTTATTACTGCGTGTACATACCAAGGGTAATGCCTTTATAATAATGCTTTAAAATTTGTTCAAAGCTCCAACCGTTTTTGGCGTAGGCGTTTGCGCCAACCTGGCTCATGCCAATGCCGTGCCCGTACCCACGAACGGTAAAAATAAATTTATCCTCCGCTTTGTTGTAGGTAATGGTGTACGCGCTGGAGCGCAGCACATTGGCGCTGCCAACCCGTGCCGAGGTAAAGAGCTTCTCCCGCAAATAGGGGCCTTTTTTGCTAAGCTTACCGCCAATGGTCACGGTTTTAACATAAAGGCCGTGCGCGTCGTAGCTGCACTGGAACCACTTGGATTTATCGCTCAACGCGGTTAGGTCTACTCTGGTGGTTTCTTTTACCCATTTGGCAACATCGGCCGCACGGTAAGAACGTACGGTTTGGTAGCCGGAAATATTTTTATCTACCGAAGAATTTACGCTAACCAAATAAGGCAGGCTGGCCAGCCAAACATCCTGGCAGTTTGCCGTGTACCCGGCCGAAATAGCGTAGTAGTAGGTTTGGGCAACATTGCCGCCGTACACGGCAACAACGCCGGCAACCTCTTTTACCGCTTGCTTGGCGCGTGCGCCCGCCGGCTTCATTGGCACGGCCGGGGCGCCGCCCTTTAAGGCGCCGTTGCAAATTAACCAGGAGTACGCCGCAACCGTTTGGGCCTTTAGCGCCTCAAGGTGGTAGCCGGAGCCCATTTCGGCCTCAATAACCTGCGCTAAAATATCGGCCGCGTTGCCGTTTACCTTTTGACCGGTGCTTTGGTTGGTAACTGTAATGTTCGGCAGCTTTACGGCCGGCGTTGGAGCAGAACTTTGGGAGCTGCCCGCCGAGGAAGAACTACTGCCGGAGGAACCGACCGGCCGGGAGGAAACGGTTGACGAGGACGGTGCCGAAGATACCGGTTTGCTGGGCTTTACCGGCACCGTAACCTGCGAACCGCTTGGCCCGCTTTGCTCGTACCGGCTGGAGGCGCCGTCGATCATGCTTTTATCTACCGAGGAATC
>URRK01000182.1 GCA_900550315.1 uncultured Oscillospiraceae bacterium
TTTGCAAACGGGTTATTCCCCTTTCGGCCGCGCGGGACCTTTTACAAACCGGCCAAACAGTTAAGCTCAAGGGCTTTACCTCTAAAAACAACAAGCCCTTTGACGCCGCCCTAAAGCTTGAAAACGGAAAAGTGCTTTTTAATTTTAATTAGTTGCCCTGCCGCATAACAAATTTAAAAATTCCCGACTGCCGCAAAAAGCCTTTGCGGCAGCCGGGAATTTAGCAAATAGATTTTTAAAACACTTTCGTATTTTCATTATTTTACGGTGCCTAAAACGCTTTTAACACCGCTTAGCCCAATTTTAAGTCCTTAAATTCGTTACCCCCAACCGGGCGGCCCCCATTTTTGTGGTAACACATTAAAAAGCCCCGAAAGCGTAACACTTTCGGGGCTTTTGGTTGAAATAATAAATAATTATCTCTTGCTGAACTGCGGAGCGCGACGGGCGCCTTTCAGGCCGTACTTCTTACGCTCTTTCATTCTCGGGTCACGGGTAAGCAGGCCGGCTTTTTTCAGCTCGGGGCGCAGTTCCTCATCGAACTGCAGCAAGGCACGGGCAATACCGTGGCGAATAGCACCGGCTTGGCCGGTAACGCCGCCGCCGGTAACGGTGCAAATAATATCAAACTTGCCCTCGGTGCCGGTAACAGCAAACGGCTGACGAACAATTAGCTTTAAGGTTTCAAGGCCAAAGTAATCGTCAATATCGCGGTTGTTAATTGTAATTTTACCGGTGCCGCTGTACACGCGAACGCGGGCAACAGAGCTTTTTCTTCTGCCGGTACCGTAGAAAAAAGGTTTACCTTCGTACATTTGTTAGCTCCTCCTTTTTAAAAGTCCAAGACTTCGGGTTTTTGGGCGGCGTGAATATGCTCGCTGCCTTTGTATACGCGAAGTCTGGTAAGAGCCTTGCGGCCAATGGTCGTATCCGGAACCATGCCCTTAACGGCAAGCTCCATGGCCAGTTCAGGCTTTTCAGCCATTAAAGTTTTGTACTGTACCTCTTTTAATCCACCAATGTAGCCGGTGTGACGACGATAGTACTTTTTCTCCAGCTTTTTGCCGGTTAAAACGGCCTTTTCTGCGTTAATGATGATTACATGATCCCCGCAATCAACATTTGGGGTGAACTCCGGCTTTAGCTTGCCTCGTAATAAATCGGCAGCTTTCACAGCTACGCGGCCGAGGGGCTTTCCGGAGGCGTCAATTACATACCATTTACGCTGAACTTCAGCGGGTTTTGCCAAAAAAGTAGACATAACACAAACCTCCAATTAATTTTTACAGCCCAATTATAATACCACAGCAGAACGAACTTGTCAATAGCTATTTTTACATTTTTTAAAATAAACTTTTAAATCTTTATTTTTCTTTAATTTGCTTTGTTTTTCTCTCGTTTTCTAACTTTTAATTTTACCCTTTATTTAATTTTTTAAATACCTTAAAGCCTACTCTGCCGCAAAACGCCGCCAAAAACGGCGGCAAGGGCAGCAAAAAAGCGCCGCCTACCGGCAGCGCTTTTAAGGCTTAAAACAAAACCTTTAACTTAAATTTGTTAACGCAGTTTAATGTGGGCCTCACGCAGCTGTTGCTCCGAAACCGTGTTTGGTGCACCCAAAAGCAGATCCTGTGCGTTGGCGTTCATGGGAAACGGAATAATTTCGCGAATACAATCCTGCTCGGTCAGCAGCATAATTAAGCGGTCTACCCCCGGGGCCATACCGGCGTGCGGCGGCGCCCCGTACTGAAAGGCGTTGTAAAGGGAGGAGAATTTTTCTTTCAGCTCCTGCTCGGTGTAGCCGGCAATTTCAAACGCTTTTACCATGGTTTTCAGCTCGTGGTTACGCACCGCGCCGCTGGAAAGCTCAACGCCGTTGCAAACAATATCGTACTGCCAGGCTAAAATCTCTAACGGGTCTTTGGTGTTTAAGGCCTCTAACCCGCCCTGCGGCATTGAAAACGGGTTGTGGGTAAAAACAATTTTTCCGGTTTCCTCGTCGGTTTCGTACATCGGAAAATCGGTAATAAAGCAAAGCTCCATGCGGCTTTTATCAATTAGATCCATGCGATCCGCCACTTCGCTGCGAATCATTCCCGCCAGCTTGGGAGCCATTTTTTTGCTGTCGGCAATAAAGTAAAGCACATCGCCCGGCTGCAGCCCGGCACGCTCAATTAAAACGGTACGGTCCTCCGGTTTTAAAAATTTATCAATCGGCCCGGCAAAGGAAAGATCCTCCTGCACTTTAAAGTAGCCCAAGCCCTTCATGCCAATAGAAAGGGCGTATTTTTCCATGTTTTCAAAAAAGCTTTTGGACCGAGAAGCCGCCCCCGGTACGCGAATGATCCGCACTGTTTTTTTCAAAAACGGTTTAAAGGTTGTTTCGGTAAACAGGTCGCTGGCGTCAATAATCTCCAACGGGTTGCGCAAATCAGGCTTGTCGGTTCCGTATTTTAACATGCTCTCGGCGTACGGAATACGGCGAAACGGCGCCGGACTAACGGCTTTGCCCGAAAACTTTTCAAAGGTTTTGTATAAAACCTCCTCCGCTACAGCAAAAACATCCTCCTGCGTAGCAAAGGCCATTTCAAAATCCAACTGATAAAATTCGCCCGGCGAGCGGTCGGCTCTGGAGTCCTCATCCCGAAAACAGGGGGCAATTTGAAAGTATTTATCAAACCCCGAAACCATAAGCAGCTGTTTAAAAATTTGGGGGGCCTGCGGCAAGGCGTAAAACTTACCCTGGTGCACGCGGCTGGGAATTAAATAGTCCCGTGCGCCCTCGGGCGAGGAGGCCGAAAGAATAGGCGTTTGAACCTCTAAAAAGCCTAAAGACTGCATGGTTTGGCGCAAAAAGCCGATCACCTGGCTGCGGAACACCATGCGCTCATGCACCTTGGGGTTTCGCAGGTCTAAAAAGCGGTAGGTCAGACGAACATCCTCCCGGGTGTTCGTAGAGGTCATAACATCAAAGGGCAAATTGTTTTTGCAGGTGCCTAAAACCGTTAGCTCGGCAGCCTCAACCTCAACCGTCCCGGTAGGAATTTTAGGGTTGTAAGTAGATTCATCCCGCCGAAGAACCTTGCCGCAAATGCTAACCGTACATTCTTTATTTACACCCTTTAGCAGCTCCTCGTTGTGAACAACAACCTGAACCACGGCGTAATGATCCCGCAGATCAATAAACAAAACGCCGCCGTGATCACGAATATTTTCTACCCAACCGGCCACGCGAACCGTTTGGCCAATAAGAGCCTCGCCAATATCGTTGCAGGTGTGAGTTCTGTAAGGGTTTGTGTAAGCCATATTTTAAACAACCTTTCAAGCTTATAAATGCTACAGTACTAAGTTATTACCGAAAATAAAGTATACCACAATCTCAATATAATTTCAACATTTTTTATAAATTTATCTGCCGCAGCGCATTTTTCGTCCGGCAACAAATGCCGGTTTTCCTC
>URRK01000183.1 GCA_900550315.1 uncultured Oscillospiraceae bacterium
CGTGTAAACGGGCGGGTCCTGTGCGAAAGGCAGCCATGAACCATGTCAGGCGGGGAACCGAGCAGCATTAAGTGGATTTGCCCTTGCGCCGCAGTCAATCGGTTCGTTTACACACCCGAGGGTGTGGCGTATTTTTTTATATTCTAAAAAGGGGTGCGTTTTTTGTATCAGGCATTGTACCGCAAATACCGCCCTGCAACCTTTAGCGAGGTGTACGGGCAAGAGCATATTACCAAAACCCTGCAAAACAGCTTGGCTGCAGGCAAGGTTTCTCACGCCTATTTATTTACCGGCACCCGCGGCACGGGTAAAACCTCCTGTGCTAAAATTTTGGCCAAGGCTGTTTGCTGCTTAGAACCCAAAAACGGCGAACCTTGCGGGCACTGCGCCGCCTGCCGCGCCATTGCCGAGGGCGCCGCTACCGATGTTTTAGAAATTGACGCCGCCTCGAACAACGGCGTAAATGATATTCGCGAGCTGCGCGAGCAGGTTAATTTTTTGCCCGCCGCGTTAAAATACAGGGTTTATATTATCGACGAAGTTCACATGCTTTCTGCCAGCGCCTTTAATGCGCTTTTAAAAACGCTGGAGGAGCCGCCGGCGCACATTGTGTTTATTTTAGCCACCACCGAGGTGCACAAGCTGCCGGCTACCATTCTTTCCCGCTGTCAGCGGTTTGATTTTAAACGCTTAGAACCGGCCGTACTTTGCCGCCGTATGCAATATATAGCTAATAAAGAGGGCTTTACTTTAACCGAAAGTGCAGCCGAGCTGATTGCCGGTTTGGCCGATGGCGGCATGCGGGACGCCCTTTCTATTTTAGATCAATGCTCCTCCTGCTACAACGAAATTACCGACGAAGTTATTCTTTCGGTTTGCGGCATTGCCGGGTCGGAGGTTACCTTTCGTTTGGTGCAGGGTATTTCCGAGGGCAACACGGCGGCCGTTTTAAACCTTTTAGATGAACTTTACAAAAATTCGGTAGATTTGAAAAAGCTGTTATTTGAGCTGGTTACCTGCTACCGCAATTTAATGATTTTAAAAACCGTGCGGGAAAACCGCAGTTTAATTGTTTGCTCGAATAAAGAGTACGAAACGCTGAAAAAGCTGGCCGAAGGGCTTAGCCTTTCTAACATTTTGCAAAAGCTTTCTACCCTGCAGGCGCAGGCCGAAGGCCCCGGCGCGTTGACCCGACGCCGAGTTGGTTTTGGTTAAGCTTTGTGTGCCAGAACTAAACGGCTCCTTAGCCGGGCTGGAAAAACGCGTTGCCGCGCTGGAGGAAAAATTGGCCTACAGCTTACCGCCGCAAGGCGCAGTGCAGCAGGGCACAAACCCCGCCGGTGCAACAGCCGCAGCGGGGCAGGCCGCACCGGTTTACCCGGCTTACGGTTCTGCCTCGGTAAACAAAGCAAAACCGGGCCCGGAGCTCAAAACCCAGCCGCAGCCCGTTGCTGCAAACGAGCCTCCGCTGCCCGAACCGCCCTTGCCGGAGCCGCCGCAATTTGAGTCGGCTGAGGCTCCGCTGCCGGAGTCGCCGCAAGGTGCGATACCAGTAGTGCCCGAACCGCCAACCGCGGCCGCACACCCCGCCGCCCCGCCGGCAGAAAGTGCTGAGATGCCGGTTTTGGTGCAGCGCTGGCCCGAAATATTAGAGGCTTTGCGCAGCAGCTGCCCGCTGCTTGCCGGGGTGTTGCGTGGCTCTAAAGCCTACACCAAGGGCACCCGACTGTTGGTGGATTGCAAGCTGACCCAGTTCCGTGAAATGATTAATTCCGACGCAAAGTACCGTGACTATTTAAAACACGCCGCTGCGCAAGTGTTGGGCGTTGCCTACAATTTAGGGCCTTATAATCCCGAAAAGTACGCCGCGCAGGAGCCGGACCCGCTGGCGCAGTTTGCAAAGTCGTTAGAAAATAAAAATTTTAATGAATAAACTAAAATCGTTCATGATGAATGAATTTAAATTTAAGGAGCAGTTAAAATGAAAGTTCGTATTCCGAACCAGGGCCCCAGCCGAAACGATATGTTAAAGCAGGTGCAAAAAATGCAGGAGGATATGGCTGCATTGCAGGAGGATTTAGATAATCGGGAATATGAGGCTGTTGCAGGCGGCGGAGCCGTTACCGTTAAGGTAAACGGCAAGCACCTTATTACCGCGCTGCACATTAAGCCCGAGGCGGTAGACCCGGAGGACCCCGAAATGCTGGAGGACCTAATTACCGTAGCGGTAAACGAGGCCGTTGAAAAAGCAACCAAAACCGCCGAGGAAGAAATGTCGGCCGTTACGGGCGGACTGAATATTCCGGGTATGCCGGGGATGTTTTAATGGCTTATTCGGTAGTGCCGCTGGACCGCTTGACCGAGCAGTTTGAGCGCTTGCCCGGAATTGGCCACAAAACGGCCGCCCGGCTGGCTTATTATATGATCTCCCGCTCGGAGCAGGAGGTTCAGGATTTTTCAACCATTTTGTTAGAGGCTAAAAAAAATATTCGCTATTGCAAATGCTGCCAAAATTTAACCGACAGTGAGCTTTGCTCGGTTTGTGCCGATTCGGGCCGGGATCGCTCGGTTATTTGCGTGGTAGAGGACCCGCGGGATGTTATGGCCTTTGAGCGCACGCGTGAGTATAACGGTCTGTACCATGTGCTGCACGGCGTGATTTCACCCATGGACGGGATCGGCCCCGATTCGCTGCGTATTAAAGAGCTTATGGCCCGCCTTTCCGGCACCGAGGTGCAGGAGATTATTATGGCAACCAACCCCACGGTAGAGGGCGAGGCCACCGCCAGCTACATTTCCCGCCTGGTGCACCCAATGGGCATTACCGTTACCCGCCTGGCCTACGGTATTCCGGTAGGCGGCGATTTAGAATATGCCGACGAAGTAACCCTTTCCCGCGCGCTGGAGGGGCGGCGGGAGCTTTAAATTAAGGCCAAGCCTAAAAGCTTAAAGCCGAACCTAAGGGCTTTATGCGAACCGCAAAGGGTTAACGCCTAACAAACGAATTGTAAGGAGGAACCGCATGTTTGATACAAAATTAACTGCCCATTTGGCAGAGCTTTCTAAATTAGAATTTACCCCCGAGGAGCTTGAGAAAATAACCGGGGAGATGGACGCCATTGTAGCGTTGATGGATACCGTTGCCGAGGCCGAGTGCAGCGGCGATTTTGCCGCGGTAGAACCCAAAGGCTTAAACGAGCTGCGGGCCGACGAACCCAAGCCCTCTATGAACCGGGAGGAGCTTTTGGCTAACGCCGAGGAAAGGGAGGACACCTACTTTAAGGTGCCTAAGGTGGTTTAAATGAGCTTAGAACAATTCATTTTAACGGCCAACCTTAAAACCTTGGCCGAGGGCTTAAAAAACAAAGAGTTTACCGCAGCCGAGTTAACTGCGGCCTACTTAAACCGCACCAAAGAAAAAAACGGGGAGCTAAAGGCCTACATTACCGTAGAC
>URRK01000184.1 GCA_900550315.1 uncultured Oscillospiraceae bacterium
CCAGCTCCCGCCACGGGGCTAATTGGTCGTAAAGCGCCTGGTTGCGGGCAATGGCCGCGTTATTTTCCTGCACTGTGCGTACACGGTTTAAAATTTCAAAGCACAGGTTTAAATAGCGCTCCGGCCGTTCGGCCAGTTCGCCAAAACGGTGCTTTTCAATTGCCGTTCGGCCGTCTAAAAAGGTAAACATCCCCTTTAGCCCGGTATTTTCCGGCGCGTAAAGGTTTAGCTGCTCTAACGCACGCTCGGCCGTTTGCAGGTTTTTTTCTAACAACTGCACCTGCGCCGCGGTGTTCAGCCGTACGGTCTGCTCGTCGTCAAACCGCGTTAGCTCCAACACCCCGCGCCGCTGCAGGCGTTCTACTATTTTTTTACTGTCGGTCAGCAGAGCAACAATTTCAATTTTTTGCATGGTCAGCTTTGCCAAATAAACCACCTCCGTTGGTGCGGCAAGGCGTTCGCGTTTTGCATTAATTTTGCCGGTTTTAAGCCGCTTTTTAAAGGCTGGGGCAATGCGTTAAAGCGTGCTGCCCCAAAGGGGTAAAGCGGTTTTGCACAGGTGTAAAAGCTAAAACACAACCTGCGGTACCAGCCCGTGCAGGGCCGTTTTAACAGGCAATTTAAAAATTTAACACCTGTTTTACGGCCGATTTTACGGCTTGCTCGTGCTTAGGGGCAACCGCCTGCCGCAGCTGCTCGGCCGCTTTGGCCGCCTGCTGCTCGGCGGCGGCTAAAAGCTGTTGCTGCTCCCCCTCGGCCTGCTGCAAAAGGCGCTGCTTTTCGCTTTCGGCACGCTGCAAGGCGTTTTCGCGCGCTGCTTTTGCACCCTGCTCGGCGGCGGCTACAAGTGCGGCCGCCTGCGCCTTGCTTTGCGTTAGGGCATTTGCGGCTTCGGCCTCGGCGGCTTTAATTTTTTCTACCGTTTGGGAAACCATATTAACCCCCCTTAAAATTTATGTCTGTTTTCATAATACCCTGACCACGGTCTTGATGATGAACAAAGTATGAACAAAGTAAGAAAAGTTGTTAATAATCTAACAAATCGGCAAAATTGTCTAAAAAATAACAAGGCAACCACGACGGTACAGAACACGCACGGCGGCCGGTTGCAAAAAAATTTACCGAATACCAATTGCAAAATTTAACGGTTGAAAATACGCTAAGATTATTGTATAATTTTATTATTAAAATATTCATATAAAGGTTGGTGCTACGGGCAAGGCCTGCTTTTGTTGGCTTTGGCACCCGGTTTGGCCCGGCCTTCATTTGGGGGTAAATTTATGAAAAAATTAATTAGCGTTTTTGCTGCAATTGCCCTGCTTTTGGCGCTTGTGGTACCGTGCGGTGCGGCCGAGCCGGGCAAGCTTACCGTAAAAGGCACAGCCGAAAACGGCAGCCTTTTGTTAACGCTTAGCGTAGAGCAAAACCCGGGCATTATTGCCGCCGGGTTTGAAATTAGCTACGACACCAAGGTTTTGGCCCTAACCAAAACCGAAAACGGCGAAATTTTTAACCGCATTTATGTACAAAGCCAAAATATTGCCGACGAACCCTACCGCATGCTTTGGGCTGACGTGACCGCAACGGCCGACCACACGCAAAACGGCGTTTTAGCAAAACTGACCTTTAAGGTTTTAAAGCAAAACACCGCGGCCGAAATTTCTGTGCGGCCTATGGCGGGCAACATTTTTAACAAAGACCTTGCCGACCGCGACATTGCCGGCTGCGCCTTTACCTTAACCGTGCAGTCCGAGGGCAGCTCCTCGGCGGGGCAGCCCGCAAGCTCGGCAGCAGGCGGCAGCTCGGCCGGGCAAAGCACCGGCGTTAAGCTGGACGATTACAAGCAGCTGCCGGTAACCGACAAAGTTAAAAACAACCTTTTGGCCAGCGCCATTACCGGCACCGAGGGCGCGAAAAGCAGCCAAAGCGCCGGCACCGGCAGCACCAAATCCGCGACCCAGCAAAGCGGCAGCGCCGCGGCCGAAACCGCGGTTGAGGCCGAACCCGGCAGCAGCGCCGAGATTACCCCCTCTACCGGCGGCAACACCAGCCAAAACGGCAGCTCTAAAACCGTTTTGTACGCCGTATTGGCGGCCGTTGGCATTTTAGCCGTTGTTGGCGTTGTAATTATTGTGCTAAAGAAACAGGGCAAAGCCGCCCCAGCCGCCACGCCAAAAAGCGAGCCCCAAACCGCCGAAGTGCCAAACGCTGAAGCTGCGACCACCGAAAAGGTGCAGCCGGCAGCCAAGCCCCAAGCCGAAAGCACGCCGCAGGGGGCAGCCGAGCCGAACGGGGAACCCACAACCTTAGAGGCGGCCAACGCACAAAATGCCGACGCTAACAATTCAGCCAACGAACAGCCGGATAACGAACAACCAAACACCGAGCCGGGCCCCAAAGCTTAACCGCAGCTTTACCGTGGCTTAACCAAAGCTTAACTATAGGTTGACCACGGCTTAAGCTGAACCATAGCGCGCAGCCAAGCGCCGTGCAAACGCCGTGTGCTTTTGCCCGCCCCGTTATTCACACAGCTTAGCACCTTTTCCCCGTAGGCGTAAACAAAATTTTAAGTAACCAAAATTTTAGCAAGCCTTAAATAAATAGCTTAAACAAAAACCGAACCCCAAAGCGCAGACAAGCTGCCAGGGGTTCGGTTTTATATTTGCTTTATTAATTGCCGCATTCAATGCTAATTTGGTTAAACAGCTGCAAAATGTCATCCACCTGCAAAGCGGCCTTTTCGGCCCCGCTGCAATCCAGCACGGCGCGGCCTTTGTCCATCATATAAAGGCGGGAGCCATACTCTACCGCGTAACGCAGGTTGTGCGTTACCATAATGGTAGTAATGTGTTTTTCCTGCACAATGCGGTTGGTTAGCTGCATAATAATTTCTGCTGTGTGGGGGTCTAAGGCGGCGGTGTGCTCGTCCAGCAGCAGCAGGTCAATGGGGGTCATGGTGCTCATTAAAAGGGAGAGCGCCTGCCGCTGCCCGCCCGAAAGCAACCCAACCGGCACATTCATTTTATCCTCCAGTCCAAGGCCCAACTGCTGCACCAGCTCGCGAAACTGCTGCGCCTTACGGTGGTTTATGGCAAACTGAAAGCGGTAGGGCTTGCCCTTGTTTTCGGCCAGGGCCAGATTTTCGGTAATTGTCATACCCGGAACGGTGCCGGCCGCCGGGTTTTGAAACACACGGCCAATTTTGCGGGCACGCTTGTATTCGGGCAGGTTGGTAATATCCTGCCCCTGCAGCAGCACCTGCCCGGTGATCCGCACCCCCGGGATCAGGTCGTTCATCCGGTCGATGGTCCGCAGAAAGGTGGACTTGCCGCAGCCGGAGGGCCCGATGAGGGCGGTGATCTGCTTTTCCGGTATATCCATGGAGATGCCCTTCAGCGCCTGATGGTCGCCGTAGAACAAATCCAGATTTTTAGA
>URRK01000185.1 GCA_900550315.1 uncultured Oscillospiraceae bacterium
CCGCGCCTTTATTAAAAAATGGGTAATGGAGGGCCCCACCCACCATTACGCGCTGGGCATTGGCCACCACGCAACAACCTTGAAAAAAATTGCCGATATTTTAGGCATTGAGGCCGAAATTGTAAAAGGCGAATAAGCCGTTTCGCAATGCGGTTAAAGCATACTAACCGCAGAATATTTTTAAATTTTTAAGCCGCCGGATTGCAGCCATTGTTGCAGCCCGGCGGCTTTATAATTTTAGGCTGTTGCCCCGGTCTAATACGGAGCAGCACCTGTGTAGAATTACTTCTTAAATGAACGGCTTTGTTTTTAAAAAATGCGGTGTCCGTAAAAATAAAGGCCGTCTTGCTCAAAACTAATGGGTTCGTTGCTTTGGGCTCCCTTATTTTGCAAAATTTTGTTTTCGCAGTAGCCAAACCCAAATAGAGCCGCCAAAGTGCAGCTAAGCAGCAGGGCAGTAACAGTAAAGGCCCTGCCAAACCAGTAAAGCTTTGTTTGGCAGTTGTGTTTATTTTTTTGTTTCATTTAATCTAACATTTGGCTAAGCAGCTCTGGCTCTAAATCCGGCTGCAGAGCGGTATTAAGGCAATTAGCTAAGAATTTAGAGGCACGGGCAATAATTAAATCAATCTCCCTTGGTGTAACAATCATTTTTCTGCCCTCCGGCTCGGCTACATCGTCTTTACCAATTAGGTCGTATATTAGGGTCGAAGCGTCTACCACCGTTGGCACCCCAACCGCAATAACAGGTACGCCCAGGGTTTTGCGGCTAAGCTCGTTGCGTGCGTTGCCAACCCCGGCGCCCGGCTCAATGCCCGAATCGGCAATTTGCACCGTACAGCCTAACCGTTCAATGCGGCGAGAGGCTAATGCGTCTACCGCAATAACGGCCGTAGGTTTAATTTTTTGGGCAACGCTTTTAATAATTTCGGCAGTTTCAATGCCCGTTTGCCCCAAAACGCCGGGGGCTAATACCGCTACCGAGCGCGCTTTGCTTAGTCCGGCAGCCTTAGCCAGCTCTTTGCCAATGTGCCGGGTGGCAAAAATGTTGGCGGCGGTTTTGGGGCCTAAGGCGTCTGGCGTAATTTTAGTGTTGCCAAGCCCGGCAACTAAAACGGTGCCCCCAAACGGCAAAAAAGCTTTTAGTTCGCCGGCTACTGCCTGCACCTGCCCCAAAGTTGGAACATCCCGCGAGAAGGGGGGAGTTTGCACCGTAATGTAGGTGCCAATCGGTTTACCCAACGCTGCGGCGCCCTCGGCGGTTTTTACAACAATTTTATCTACAATAACGCCGTTTTTCTTGGTAACCGTACTTTCAACGCCACGCGGTTTTTCGGCGCAAAGCTCCTGCTGTTCAACGGCTAAGTCGGTTCTAATTTGCATTTTGCACCCCTTGCCTGCTTTTTACCGGTAAACAAATAGTTTTATCGGCCAAAAGCCTGATTTCCTTGTTAATGCTTATTATGTGCTGCTGTTAAAAAAAAATACCAAAAAAAATGCCCGGCCACCGCAAAACGGCAGCCGGACTCCCCAAAAAAGTAAATCTATTTAAAATATAAGTTATTTGTGAATAATGCCAATGCCGTAAAAATAAATGGGCGACGAGTAGCCGTAAATTTTAATTTCGGCCTTAACCGTGCCAGACGGTGCCGTAACGGTAGAAAAACGGTAGGCTTTCATTGCGTCAGGAATAGTGCCGTAGGTTGGCTTTTTTTGTGATAAAATATTGCCGTCTTTATCGTAAAAAACAATCAGTAAGGGCGAAATATTTTTTAAAACCGGCGTGGTAGGAACGGTAAATTTTGGCGCGCCGGGCTGGAAGTAAAAGTCAACACTACTGTTTGCGCTAACGGTTGGTAAATTAACCTCTAAGTACAGCGGGTTGGTTTCCAGCTCTTTATCCTCTTTCGTGCCGGTGGTAGAAACGTAGTGGTTGTAGGTTTGCAGCGAGGGGGCAACCGCCGAAAGAACCGAGCTGTTTGTTTTTTGCGTGTTGTAATTGTAACCGTTTTTGCGCAAATTATCAAGGTTGGCGCTGCCGCCAATAAATTTGTATTGGGTTTTGCCGTCAATTATATCGGTTACACTGTAAAATTCGGTGTTTAAATAGCGGGTACTGCCGTAATAGGTTTTGGCTTGAACCGCCGGGGCAGTGGTACCAATATTTTTTAAGTTCTTTTCGGTTTTGGTAAATAATGCCATAATGCAGCCGGCCAAATTGCGGCAACCGGCCGCGTTCATGTAGGTGTTCGTGTCGGAAAACATACCCCAGTTTAGTAACGGTTTATCGCCGGTTTGGGCCACTTGAATGGTGCTGTTAATAAACTCCCACATAGCGGTTTCAAAATCAACAACCGGCACGCCGTAATAGGCACAGATCTTTTTTTGTAATTTGGCACTGGTGGTAATGGCGCCGGCCGAAGTAATGTTCATGGCGTAAGCGTTGTTTTCGGCTCCGGTGAGCAACAGATTTATCACTGCGGCTTTGCTGCCGGTTAATAGCTTCATTAAAATGGCGTCAAACGCAATGGAGTTGGTAATGGTACTGCTTTCAAAAGCATCTTGAACCGAAAAGTCTAAAAGAATAATATCGGGGTTATAATCTAAAACCTTTTGTTTTAATAGGGTGGTAGCATTTACCGAAGTAAGGCCAGAATACCCGGAATAAACCATTTTAATGTTGGCCTTGGGGTAGGCGGCACAAAGCATTTGGTAAGTAAGTGCGGGGTAAGAATCAGTGGGGGAAGAATAGGTGTCATTTGCGGTATTTTCACCGCCAAAAAACACAACCGTTACATCCTGACCCTTTTGCAGCTTGCGAATAGCATTTGCTAAACGAACCGAATTGCCGCCGCTGCTTGCAACCGATTTTTCAAACAAAGCTTGATAGTTGCCATCTTTTACCGATTCGGCCCGTTGCTGCATAGGGGTAAGCTTTACGCCCGGTTCTTCGGCAATGGGCTCCTCCGGCTCGGTGGGGTCTTCCTCACTGGTTTCGTCGCTTGGGTCCATAATTGGCTCTTGTTCTTCACTTTCAAGGTCCGAAGGCTCCGACACCGTAGAAGAATCTGCCGTGGCAGAGGAGTTGCTTTTTTTATCGCTCTTAGTTTTTGCCGTGTTTTTACCGCAGGCGGTAAGCGCCAGCAGCATAGAAAGTGCCAGTACAATTGCTAATAATTTTTTCATAATGTTCTCCCTACTTTTTAATTATTTTTGGCTAACAGCTTCTCCCAAAGCCGGTACTGCCGAAAAATGGCAGCAACAGCGCAAAAATTACTATATACATTATATACTACCGAATAAAAACATAAAAGTCTAAATTTTTTAGGGTTTTGCAATAAAAATTTAAACCGCTTGTTTATGATTGCAGCAAAGTTTTGTTTTGCTTTTTTTAAGCTTTAACACCTTGCC
>URRK01000186.1 GCA_900550315.1 uncultured Oscillospiraceae bacterium
CTTAGCCGGGGGGGTTACAGCCCCGTTAGCCAAGCCGGGTGTTTGGGTTTTGGCCTTTTTGCCCTCAAACGCCTTGGTAACCCCGCCAAACAAAAACAGGTACGCAAAGGCCGAAAGCAAAGAAAGGTAAAACCCCGCGTTAAACTGCAGCGCATTTTGCTTAAAAAAGTTGCCAACCCCGCTGCCGCCGCCGTTTACAAAGCTGCTAACGGCGGTTTTAAGAATAATGCCCCAGGTAATAATAAGGGCAATAAACGCAACCGAAAACACTGCCTGCACCGCCACGCGCAGCCGGCCGGTTAAAAGGTAAAGCATTAACAAAATGTTGGCCGCCAGCAGCACCAAGTAAGCCGAAAATTCTACCAACGCTAAAATCTCGCTGGTGGTTGTTTCGGCCCGGCCGTTTAAAACATCGGTAATTTGCAAAATTAGCGCAAACAACCGAACCAAAAAATAAAAGGCGTTTACAATAAGGGTGCAAACCGCCGCCGGGCGCGCCGCCCGTTTTTGGCCGGCGTACAGCAGGTAGGTGCCCCCGCAAAGCAGGGCGCAGGGGGTGCTTGTCCACATAATTGCTTGAAAGGTTTGCCCGCCCGTTAAGCCCGAAAACAGGGTAGAAAGGTAATAAACATCTACCCCCATGAGCAAAACGGCGCTAACCAACGCGGTAATGTTTAAGGTTTTTTTAAAGTCCATTCGTTTTCCCCTTTTATGTAATTTATCCGGCCCCGCCGAGAAAACCGCAGCAAACGCAGCAAAGCCCGCCTAAAAAGCTAAATTTTTGCAAGCTTTAAAGCGTTTAAAACGCGGGCCGCCTGGCAGGCCTCAAAGCAATTGTGCGCCCGCACAAAATCGGCCCCCAAAAAGGCGGCAATGGTGTGGGCGGCGGTGGTGCCGGCGTCGCGCCGATCGGGCGCGGTCTGCTGCCCGTCGGCAAAGGCTATTACCCGCTTGCGCGAGGCCGCCATAAGGTACGCCACCCCCGGAACCTTTACCAGGTTTGTGTTGGCAATAAGGTTTAGGTCCTGCTGCCGGGTTTTGCCAAAGCCAATGCCGGGGTCTAAACAAATTTGCGCCGGACGCAGCCCAAATTGCGAAACAGTTTGCAGCGCTTTTAAAAACCAGCCGTGCACCTCGGTGGCAATGTTGGGCTGCGCAGTATTGGTACCGGCGTGCATAAGCACCCAACCGGCGCCGTGCCTTGCAACAACCTGGCCCATTTCGGGGTTAAGAGTGCCGCTAACATCGTTAATAATGTGGCAGCCGGCCTGCAGGGCCAATTGCGCCACCTCGGGGTAAAAGGTATCTACCGAAACGGGCAGCCCCAACGCCAGCACCGGCTTTAAAACCGGCTCTAATCGCTCCCATTCCTCCCCCGCTGTTACCGGGGTGTGCCCCGGCCGGGTAGACTGCGCGCCTAAATCTAACCACGCGGCGCCGCAGCTTTTCATTTGCTCGGCCGCCTGTACGGCTGCTTTGGGGGCAAAGTACAGCCCTCCGTCGGAAAAAGAATCCGGCGTAATGTTTAAAATGCCCATAACGGCGGTTTGGCCGTTTAAAGGGAGCTTTTGATTTTTAAATTCAAAATAATGCATAGCCGCCCCCCTTAATTGCCGCGGTGCAGCAGCTGCAGGGCTTCGGCCCTGGTTCGGCTGTCGGCCCGCATGGTGCCGCGCAGCGCCGAGGTAACCGTTTGGGCGCCCGAGGCCTTAACACCGCGCATGGTCATGCACAAATGCTCGGCCTCCAGCACTACGGCAACCCCCTGCGCCTGCAGGTTTTGCTCAATAAAATCGGCTATTTGAGCCGTTAGTTTTTCTTGAATTTGGGGGCGGCGCGCGTAGCAATTTACAATTCTGGCCAGCTTAGAAAGGCCAAGAACCCGCCCGTTTCCGGGAATGTAGGCAATGTGCGCCTTGCCAACAAAGGGCAGCAGGTGGTGCTCGCACATAGAATACAGGGGAATATCCCGCACGACCACCATTTCGTTATTTTCCATTTTAAAAGTTTTAAGGTAGTCGGTAGGATCCTGCTGCAGGCCGCCAAAAATCTCTTCCAGCATTTTGGCTACCCGGTGCGGCGTTTCCTGCAGGCCCTCCCGCTCCGGGTCCTCGCCAATTGCCAGTAAAATTTCGCGCACGGCATTTTCAATTCGTTTTTGGTCCATTCAGCTGTCACCCCACAACCAACAAAGCGGAAACGCCGTAAAAAAACCGTTTCCGCAAAATTATTTTATTTTTAAAACGCGCCTTTTTACCAAAGAAAGGCCGCGCCTTACCAAAAGCCACGCCCGGTGCAGCAGCCGCCGAAACGGGTAAATGCCCACCCAAAACGCGCAGTAAAGCCGGTAACCGCGGCCGGTAACGGTGTGCCATTTTCCACGCCGCGAAAAGCGGGAGACCACGCCAATAATTTGGCTGCCGGTAATGCCGGGCTCGTCCTCAAAGGTGTTATCCCCCCGCATGGTGTAGCTGCCGTTTTGCACCGAAACAACCCGGTGCAGCACTAAGGTGCCGCCGGTACGGCGGTAAAGCGGAAGATCATACTTTTTTAGCGGCAGCTGCGACCGCACCAAAGCAACCTTGTTTTTACCGCTGTGCAGCATTGGCTGCATACTGCGACCGCCCGGGGTAAACAGCGCCTCGCTGCCCGAGGCAATGCTTTCCTCCAGCGCGGGCAAAATTTCGTAAAGGGTTAGTTTACTCAAGCAAATCGGCATCCTTTAATTTTTGTAAAAACAGGTCAATATCCCTTGCGGCGGTTGTTTCATCAACATCGTACTCCGCCAGCATGGCAGCAAGCAGATCGGACCTTTCGGCACCGGCTGCAAGCTTTTCCCACAAAAACGCCGCCGTTTCGTTTAAAGTAATAATGCCGTTAAAATCTACCGTGCGCTCCCCTACCGGAACCACAATTTGGCTGCCGGCAACCTCGCGAACCATGTAACCGTCTTTAATTTTCATAAAATCACCGCCTAATTTAATTACAGCTGCCGAACCTCTATTTTAACAATAGAGACATCCTCAACCGGTTTATCCATAGCGCCGGTTTCAACGGCAGCAATACGGTCTACCGTTTCCATGCCGCTGTAAACCTGGCCAAAAACCGTGTGCCTAAAATCTAACCACGGGGTGCCGCCCAGCTGCTTGTAGCTTTCCTGCGCCTCGGCGGGAAAACCGCTTTCACTAAGCTCCTGCATTTGGGAAAGCATTTGCTCCGGCACCGCTTTGGCCTGCACAATAAAAAATTGGCTGCCATTGGTGCCCGGGCCGGCGTTTGCCATTGAAAGCGCGCCGCGCAAATTGTGCAGCTCGGGGCAAAATTCATCCTCAAACGGGGCGCCCCAAATGCTTTCGCCGCCGGTGCCGGTGCCCTGCGGGTCGCCGCCTTGAATCATAA
>URRK01000187.1 GCA_900550315.1 uncultured Oscillospiraceae bacterium
CGCCGGGCTGGCTGTTTTCGGTTGTTTGGGTGGCGCTTTATTTGCTAATTGGCACTGCCGCCTATTTGTTTAGCTGCTCCGGCCCGGGCAGCGCTAAGGTGCTGCGGCTTTACTGGGTGCAGCTTTTGCTGAATGTGTTGTGGTCGCCGTTTTTTTGGCGCCTGCAGTTTCGGGTCTGCGCCGCGTTGATCATAGCCGCGCTGCTGGTTTTAAATGGGTTAATTTTTTGGTTTGGCCGCCGGTTAAACCGCTTGGCAGCACTGCTGTTTTTGCCTTACCTTTTGTGGCTTTGCTTTGCCCTTTATTTAAATATTGGCTTTGTTTTGTTAAATTAAAAGGCAGGGCAAAGGGTCTTTATAAAGCGCCGTTATTCCCGTTGGGCAGCGGCGCTTTATTTTTTTAAAAATTTAGAAATTTTTTAAAAATAGCAGGAATTAATTGAAATAGAGAGAAAACAAGAGGTAATTTTAAAAATTGGCGTAAAATCGTTTAAAATTAAAATTTGACCTTTTCTGACCTTTGAGTATAATTAAAGTCAGTGAAAGTCAAAAAAGGATGTGTAAATCATGAAAATGAGCGATCTGATTACCGCAAGAATTTTGCAGCTGTTAAATGATTCAGGCACCAATGTTGCCGAAATTCAGCGTAACGAGCTGGCTTCGGTAATTGGTTGTGTGCCCAGCCAAATTAACTACGTGCTTTCCTCTCGCTTTACGCCGGAGCACGGCTATATTATTGAAAGTCGGCGCGGCGGCGGCGGGTACATTCGCATTACGCGGGTAAGCTTAGACCGCGCCTCGGCACTCATGCACATTGTTAATTCAATTGGCGAGGAAATAGACGCCTCTGCCGCAAGAATTATTATTGATAACAGCGCCCAGGCCGGGTTAATTTCGGGCGGGGCGGCAACCTTAATGCGGGCGGCCATTTCAACCGGCGTAATGCGGGAGCTGCCGCCGAATATGAAAGACCGGGTTCGCGCCGCGTTAATGAAACAGATGTTAATGACGCAAATTTAAAATAGAAAAAATGAAAATTTTGGAGGAATGACTTATGATGTGTGAAAAATGTGGAAAAAATCCTGCTACCACGCATGTTAAAACCGTAATGAACGGCGTGGTGCATGAAAAAAACTTGTGCGCCTACTGTGCCGCCAAGGAGGGGTACGGCAGCTTTGGCCATTTAAGCCTTGCTAATATGCTGGCTTCCATGTTTGGGGACGGCATTGAAAGCGGCCGGTTAGACGATAAGCGCTGCCCTTGCTGCGGCAGCCTATTTTCAGATATTGTGGAAAGCGGGCGCGTAGGCTGCAGTGAGTGTTACGACACCTTTCGGGAGGAGCTAATGCCCTCGCTGCAGCGGCTGCACGGCAACACGGTGCATGTTGGCAAAACGCCCGGCACCCAGGCGGCGCAGCCAACCAAGGAGAGCAAATTAAAGCAATTAAAAAAAGAATTAAGCCAGGCTGTGCAGGCCGAGGAATTTGAAAAAGCCGCAAAATTGCGGGATGAAATTCGGTTCATGGAAAAGGACGGTGGCGATCATGAGTAAATGGTACAAAGAGGATCTGAAAGGCGACGGCATTGCCGTTAGCACTAGGGTGCGCCTGGCGCGAAATGTGCGCAAGGTACCGTTTCCTAAAAAAATGAACGACACGCAGCGGCGCGAGATGCTGCAAACCGTGCGGGAGCTTTGCGACGGCAAAGAGTTGGCCGGCATTGGCGCGTTAAAGTATATTGATATGCAGGCCGTACCGGCCGACGAGGTTGCCGCCATGGTAGAACGGCACATTATTAGCCCGGATTTTGCCAAAAGCGGACTTCCGCGCGGGCTGGTGCTAAGCCCCGATGAAAGCGTCAGCGTTATGCTGCTGGAGGAGGACCACATTCGTATTCAGGTTATTTTGCCCGGCCTGCAAACCGAAAAGGCTTACGAGCTGGCCGAGCAGGTTGAAAACCTTTTTGCCGGCGGTCTTACCCTGGCGTTTGACCCCAAGCTGGGCTATTTAACCGAGTGCCCTACCAATTTGGGCACCGGGCTGCGGGCTTCGGTTATGCTGCATCTGCCGATTTTAGAGAGCGCCGGCGCGCTGGCCTCTATTGCCGATTCGGTAGCAAAAATTGGCCTGACGGTGCGCGGCACCTACGGCGAGGGCAGTAAATCGCACGCGGCGCTGTACCAGCTTTCAAACCAGGTAACGCTGGGGATTTCCGAAAAAGCGGCTACCGAAAATTTAGCCGCCATTACCACCCAGATTATTGAAAAGGAAAAAGCTGCCCGGGCCGAGCTGCAGCCCAAAACGGTAGAGGATATTGTTTACCGCGCCGTTGGCCTGCTAAAATACGCCCGCAAGCTTTCCAGTGAGGAAATGATGCAGCTGATGTCCCGTGTGAAGTTAGGAGTTTCCATGGGCATTATTACCGGCATTGCGTCGGCCTTACCGCTGGAGCTGATTGTTGAAACACAGCCCGGCACCTTGCAGCGGCTGCACGGCCACATGACGCCGGAGGAACGGGATATTTGCCGTGCAGATGTTATTCGCGAACGCATGGCAGCGGTTGAATAACTGCCGTCAATACGGCTGGGTTGCTTTACAAGGTTTAAGCAAAGGCTTTTTGCTGGTTACCCTTGTAAGGGGGCAGCCTAAATCGGAAAAAATTTAGTTTTAATCGGTCTACCCCAAAAAAGGTGTTTGGCTTTTGAGTCTTGCACCAATAATAAAATAGAAGTTTGTAATTAGAACGGAGGTTCTTAATATGAAATACAATTTTAACGGATTTACCAAAAAAGGCAATGCGGCCTTAAATAACGCCATTGCAGCGGCTGAGCGGTTTGGCCACACCTACATTGGCAGCGAGCATTTGCTGTACGGCGTGCTTTCGGTAGAGGGCAGCGTTGCCGCCGGCCTGCTTGCCGAGTATGGCGTAACGGCCGAGGCCGTAGAGCGCCTAATTGTTGAAACGGTTGGCCGCGGAACGCCTACGCAGCTAACCCCCGACCATTTAACCCCCCGCGCCAAACGGGTTATTGAAAACGCCGTAACCGGTGTGCGCCAAATGGGTAAGGCACTGGTTGGCACCGAGCATTTGTTAATTGGCATTTTAAGCGAGGGCGACAATTACGCCATCCGCTTTTTAAACGAGCTTGGCGCCGATGTGCAGGAGCTAAGCAGCAAGGTTTTGCAAACCATTGGCGTGCAGGACACATTGGAGGAAAACGAGCCGGAGGGCCCGACAGCCGCGCGCAAAAAAACAAACGGTAAAACCCCCACGCTGGACAAGTACGGTCACGATTTAACCAAGGACGCGAAAGAAGGGCGGTTAGACCCGGTTATTGGCCGTGCCGACGCCATTGAGCGGGTAATTGAAATTTTGTGCCGCCGTACCAAAAAC
>URRK01000188.1 GCA_900550315.1 uncultured Oscillospiraceae bacterium
ATAGAGGCAATAGATTCGGTGCCCTTAGAAATGGTTGGCAGCAGCCCCACTAAGGAGGATATTTGGTTTACAATGGTGGTAAAGTAGGTTTGGTAAAGCGCAATTTCACCAATTGAAATATCGCCCTTGTACGCCATGTAGCTGGTTGTAGCAAGGCAAATGCCCTGAAATACCTGAAAAATTGCCCAGCTGGAGGCCCCAAACAGCTGCTGAATTAAATCTAACCGGTAGCCCTTTTCGGCAACATCCTTTAATTGGCTGGTAAATTTGTTAATTTCGCTGTCCTCCAGCGCGTGGGCGCGGGTAACGGGAATTAACTCTACCATATCCAAAACCTCGGCCGAGGTCTCCTCCACGCCTTTTCTGAAATCGCGGTTGCGGTTGCGGATCTTGGTGCGAAAGGCCACCGTAGTAATGGCCGCTATGGGCGCGCAAAGAATAAAAAATAAAAATACGATCCAATTGGTAAGCAGCACCACAACCAGCGAGGCGCTTAGGTTTAAAATAATGCCCAAAACCGTTTCAAACAGCTGAAAGGAAAGGGCCTCTACCGCTTCAACATCCCGCATGATCTTAGATTGAATTCGGCCAGATTGCATTTCTTTGTGAAAGGAGATGGAAAGCTGCTGCAATTTGCGCACCATGGCGCCGCGCAGCCCGGCCTCAACGCTGCGGCGGGCCCGGCTGAATAAAAGCGTATGCACATAGTGTGTTGGCACGTTCAGCGCCAGCAGCAAAAGCAAGCCGAGCATGTAAAGCGCCAGCTGCTGCAGCCCGTTTTGCGGGTGGCTGGCCGCAATGTTAATAACAGCGCTGGTAATAAGCGGCAGCACCCACGAGGGGCTGGATTTTATGGCAAAAAAAACGGCCGAAAAAAGCAGCTCAATATAATGTCCTTTATACAGCTTAAAAAGCAACCGGACGGATTTTTTGCTGCCATCGGCGTAATAGGCTATAAAATTTTTCTCCTGCCGCAGTAACTCTCGGTCGTCAAAATGCAGTTTGGGTTGTATTCGTTTGGCGTTTTGCATAGCAGCCACTCCCCCAGCCAAAGGTTAAAACCCCGGCTTTTTGCCGATAAGCGTTAAACACTCCCAAGCGGTTTAAACGCTTTCCTAACTATGGGTATTATACCAGTTACCCTAAAAATGTCAACCCCAAAAGCGGTTAAAGTTCAAACAATTTTTAGGGCAAAATTTAAACCACTTTGGCGCACAAAAAAGCCGCCCCAAAAAAGGGCGGTTCTTAGGGCGAACAAAAACCGAACTTGCCGGCTTGCGCCAACGGCCCTGCGGGCCAATTACAGTTTGCGCAAAAAATTAAACGGCGCGGGTAACCTTACCGGAACGCAAGCAACGGGTGCAAACGTTAATTCTGCGGGGAGAACCGTTTACAATTGCCTTTACGCGCTTAACATTAGGCTTCCAGGTGCGGTTGCTGCGACGGTGAGAGTGAGAAACCTTAATACCAAAGGTAATTTCTTTGCTGCAAATATCACATTTTGCCATTTGTGGCACCTCCTTTAAACTTTGGAGCGGCGGAAATTAAGAGAAAACCGCCAAACTTCCTGCATAACACAGGTTATTATAGCAGATTACACGGCCAATTGCAAGTGTTTTTTGCCCCTTTTTTATTTTTTGGCGATTTTACCGTGTTTAAACCCCTTTGCGGGTGTTGACACTGCCGCCAAACTGCTTTATAATGATAATGTTATTATTTTAAAAACTTAGCTTTTGGAGTGTTACAGTTTATGCATACCGTTTTAAAACAAATTAGCCGGGTAGGTTTGGTGCCCGTTATTAAATTAGAGGAGCCAAACAACGCCGTAAACCTTTGCAGCGCATTGGCCAAGGGCGGTATTCCGGTGGCGGAGGTTACCTTTCGCGCCGAAGGGGCCGAAAAAGCCATTTTTAACATTGCAAACGCCCTGCCGCAGGTTTTGGTTGGGGCCGGCACGGTAACCACGGTTGAGCAGGCTAAAGCTGCTGCCAGCGCCGGCGCAAAATACATTATTTCTCCGGGGTTTGACCCGGTAGTGGTAGAATACTGCCTTTCGCACAACATTTTAATTACCCCCGGCTGCGCCACCGCCGGGGACCTTTGCATGGCCAGCCGCATGGGGTTAGAGGTTGTAAAATTCTTTCCCGCCGAGGCGGCCGGCGGTATTCGCGCCCTAAAGGCTTTTTTTGGGCCGTTTGCCCAATTAAAATTTATGCCAACCGGCGGCATTAACGCCCAAAATGTTACCGAGTACTTAGCGCACCGGCAAATTATTGCCTGCGGCGGCAGCTGGATGGCGCCGGAAAAGCTAATTGCCGAGCAAAACTGGAGCGGCATTACCGCCGTTGCCGAGCAGGCTGTTTTGGGTATGCTGCAGCCGCGCCTTACCAAGCTAACGCTGCCCGGCGGCAGCGAAAGCGCCAACCCGCTTTTGGCCGGCTTAGGCTTTGGGGCCGGCAGCTTTGCCGTAGAACAAGCCGAGCCCGGCACCTTGGAATGCGGCGGGTGGAGCTTAACTGTAAACTCGGTAGAGCGGGCCGTAACCTACTTTACCGCAAAGGGCTTTGCCTTTTTGCCGCAAACCGCCAAACACGCGGCCAACGGCGACTGCACCGAAATTCAACTGGCAAACAAGCTGGCCGGCTTTGCCGTAACCCTGCGGCAGGCGTAAAATTTAAAGTGTAACATTTTGCCAAAAATTGCAGCCGAAAATTACAGCTGAAAATTGCGGCCGCTGTGACCGTAATTTTGCGCGCGTTATTTTTGCCGGCAGTAATTGGCCGGTTTAAACTGCAGCGTTAAAATTGCAGCCCTTTAGGCCTTTTAAAACGGGCTTTGGGCTTTGTTGCAATTTTTTATAGCGTAAAAGTCGCACCGGGTGCTTTTTGCTTGCTTTTTTTAATAAATTATAGTACAATAAAAACGCTGTGGTTTAACCGTAGCAGCAACGGGAATTTAAAATTTAACTTTGGCAATGAGGTAGAAAAATGGAATTATTAGAACAACGGATTGTAAAAGACGGCAAGGTGAAGGCCGGCAATGTATTAAAGGTAGATAGCTTTTTAAACCACCAAATGGATGTAAACCTATTAAACGATTTAGGGCGCGAATTTAAGCGCCTGTTTGCGGACAGTGAAATTACAAAAATTTTAACCATAGAGGCCTCGGGCATTGGTATTGCCTGTATTGCTGCGCGCCATTTTCATTTGCCGGTCGTTTTTGCAAAGAAAGCCAAGAGCATCAACATCGACGGAGAGGTGTATGCTACACAGATTCACTCTTTTACGCACGGACGAGAATATGAAGTGATCGTATCTCGAAAATACATTGGCCCAGAGGATCACGTGTTGATTCTGGACGATTTTTTGGCCAA
>URRK01000189.1 GCA_900550315.1 uncultured Oscillospiraceae bacterium
CGGCCGCATTACCGTACCGGCGGCAACCTATACGCAAAACGCCGCCACCGGCGAGTGGACCGTTACCCCCGGCACGGCCGTTTTAAAAATTACCGGAACCGTTTAACCCCAAACGCCCGCCGCCCTTTGTTTTAGCGTAAAACAATTGGCACCCCGGCTTTGGCGCAAAAATGCGCCTGCTGCTTTGGCGTAATTTTTTATACCCCCGGTTTGGAGCATAAAGGCCTACCGCCACCGGTTTTGGCGCAAAGATATTTGCCCCTTTCCCCAATTTTGGCAGTAAAAAACAAACCTTTGTTAAATAACCGGTTTGCACAAGGGCTGCAAAGCCCCTAACGCAAAGCAAAAACCGCAGCGCCCCATTGTTGGGTGCTGCGGTTTGCCAATACTAAAGCCAAATTTTGCTGCGGTGCTTGCACCACATTTTTTAAGTTACATTTGCTCGGGCGCCGTAATTTTTAAAAGCGAAAGCACATTTGCCAAAGCGGTTTTGGTTGCAACGCAAAGCGCTAACCTTGCCTGCATTAAATCGGGCTCCTCACCCTTTACGCGGCAGCTGTTGTAAAAGCGGTGAAAAAGGGAGGCCAAATCGTAAGCGAATTTTGTAATAATGGCCGGGTCAAAATTAAGGGCCGCGTTTACAATGGTTTGCGGCAGGGCCGAAATGTGTACAATCAGTTCCCGCTCGGCCGGCTGCGTTAACAGGCAAAGCTGCTCGGTGGTGCAGGGCTGCGGCTCAATACCCTCGGCCTTTAGGTTGCGCAAAATGCTGCAAATGCGCGCGTGTGCGTATTGTACATAGTAAACCGGGTTTTGGCTGGATTGCTCTACCGCCAGGTCTAAATCAAACTCCAGGTGCGTATTTGGCTCTTTGGAGTTAAAAATATAACGGGCTGCGTCAATCGGCACCTCGTCTAACAGTGTTTCCAACGTTACGGCCTTGCCGGATCGTTTAGAAAGCTTGTAGGTCTCGCCGTTTTTAATTAGCCGAACCATTTGCATAATAACTATTTTCAACCGGTCGGCCGGGGCGCCCAGGGCGGTTAACGCCGCCATCATACGGGCAATGTAGCCGTGGTGGTCGGCCCCTAAAACATCAATTGCTAAATCAAAATTGCGGGTTACCAGCTTGTCGTAATGGTAGGCAATATCCGGCACTAAGTAGGTCGGCACGCCGTTGGCGCGCACCAAAACGCGGTCTTTTTCGTCCCCCAGCTCGGTAGAGCGCAGCCACAAAGCGCCCTCCTGCTCGTAGGTGTAGCCGGTTTTTTTCAGCTTTTCAATAATCTCGGCCACCTTGCCGCTTTCATGCAGCGAGCTTTCTAAATACCAGCGGTCGTAGGTAATGCGGTACTTTTCAAGGTCCGATTTTAATTTGGCAATATTTTTCGGCAGGGCAAAATCGCACAGGGCGTTTTGCCGCTCCTCGGGGCTGGTGTTTAAATATTTATCGCCGTTCAGCTCGGCAAAGGCTTTGGCGTGGGCGGTAATATCCTCCCCCAAATAGGCGTCCTCCGGAATTTGCACCGTTGGGTCAAACAGCTGCAAATACCGCGCCTCTAACGAAATTTTAAATTTGTTAATTTGGTTACCGGCGTCGTTTACATAAAACTCGCGCGAAACGGCGTAACCGGCCCAGTCGTAAGCGGCGGCAATACCGTCGCCCAAGGCGCCGCCGCGGGCGTTGCCAATGTGCATAGGGCCGGTAGGGTTGGCCGAAACAAACTCTACCAAAACGGCTTTGCCCTTACCGTAATTGCTGCGGCCGTAGCTGCTGCCGGCGCTGAACACTGCCTGCAAAACGCCGGCGTAATAGGCGTTGCTTAGGTAAAAATTAATAAAGCCCGGGCCGGCAATTTCTACCTTTGTAACCAGCGGGTTTGGCTGCATGTTTTGCAGCAGCGTTTCGGCAATGGCGCGCGGGGCCCGGTGCAGCGCCTTGGCCCAAACCATGGCGGCGTTTACGGCAAAATCACCGTGGGCACGGTCGGCCGGGCTTTCAATGTTAAAGCCGGGCAGCGGCACCGCCGAAAACGCGCCGCTTGCAACCGCCTGGCCGGCGGCGGCTAAAATCATTTCTTTAATTTCTGCTTTTATTTTGGTTGCCATGTCTGTCATGGTTCGCACTTCCTAACTTTTAGGGTAATTTCGTTGGTTTGCAGGGGCTGCTTTTCGGTATCTACCCGGTAGCGCACAAACAACTCGCCGCCCTGCTCGGTAAAACGGTGGCGCAGCTTTTCGCCGGTAAAGCCAAAAACAAAGCTGCCGTAGGGTGTTTCGTAAACGCAGGCCTGCCGCTGGCCCGGCGTAATAACAATGCGGCTTTGGACCTCGCCGTTTCGGGTAAGGGTTACTGTGTTGTTAAAAATTTTTACCGAGGTTTTAATTTCCTGCTCGGCGTCGCCGTACAGTACATCGGTGTACTGTACAATAGCCATGCCGTTTTTGTAAAAATAGGTGCCGCTGCAGCGGGTTTTAAAGCTGCTTTTTTCCCCCTGAACCAGGTTCACGGTTTGCACCGTTACGGTAGCGCTAGTCACGGCTGTTCCTCCGTTAATTGGTTCAGCTCAATAGTCTGCACCCGGTCTTCAATGTTTTCCCCCAATAAAACCGCCGCAATGCTGGAAAAAGAATCCATTCTGTCGGTTACATAATAGCGGTAGGTTGCCGGGGCAGTGGCGCCAAGCCCATGCTGCTGCAAAAAGCGGTCTACCTTTTTGGCAACCGGGGTGCCCATGTTAATCAACTGTACGCCGGGACCCATGTAGGCGGCAATGGTTTCGGCAATGGCCGGGTAGTGGGTGCAGCCCATAATTAAGGTATCTACCCCCGCCTGCCGCAGCGGCTGTAAGTAGCGGGCAACGGTAGCGGTGGTAACCGGGTCGCCTTTTTGGATCCACCCCGCCTCTACCAGCGGCACAAACAGCGGGCAGCTAACGGCCGTTATTTGCGCCGTTGGCAACAGGCTTAATATTTTTTTGGCGTGCGCCTTGCTGTTAACGGTTGCCGCTGTGCCAATTACGCCGATTTTTTGGTTTTGGGTTTGTGCAACGGCGGCCTCGGCCGCCGGGGTAACCATCTCAAAATAAGGCACCGGCAGCCCCTTGGCCGCCGCCCCCGCAACAGAAGATACCGTACCACAGGCCGCAATAATCATTTTAACATTTTTGGTAAGCAAAAAATGCTCATCCTCTTTTGCGTAGCGGCAAACCGTTTGGGCGCTGCGGTTCCCATAGGGCACCCGTGCCGTGTCGCCAAAATACACAATGCTTTCATTTTTTAAAATTTTTTTCAGCTCCCGTACTACGGTAAGCCCGCCCAGGCCGGAATCAAAAACGCCGATCGGTCTGTTATCTGCCACTATGA
>URRK01000190.1 GCA_900550315.1 uncultured Oscillospiraceae bacterium
GCCCCGGGCAGCAAGCTTGCTGCCCGGGGCTGCATATTTTTCCGGTAAATTTTTTAAAGCTTTTGCCGTATTACTCCAGCTCAAAAGCGCCGGTGTAAAGGCGGTAATAGGTGCCCTTTTGGGCAATGAGCTCAGCGTGGCTGCCGCGCTCAATAATTCGGCCGTGATCCAGCACCATAATAACATCGGCATTTTTTACGGTAGAAAGTCGGTGCGCAATCACAAACACGGTTCGGCCTTTCATTAAGCTGTCCATGCCCTGCTGCACAATGGCCTCGGTGCGTGTATCAATCGAGGAGGTGGCCTCGTCTAAAATCATCACCGGCGGGTCGGCCACGGCGGCGCGGGCAATGGAAATTAACTGCCGCTGCCCTTGCGAAAGGTTGGCGCCATTGCCCGAAAGCGGGGTGCTGTACCCCTGCGGCAGGCGGGTAATAAAGCTGTTGGCCCCGGCCAATTTGGCGGCGGCAATGCACTCATCGTCGGTGGCCTCCAGCCGCCCGTACCGAATGTTATCCATCACCGTGCCGGTAAACAAATTGGTTTCCTGCAGCACCAGCCCCAAGCTGCGGCGCAGGTCCTGCTTTTTAATTTTGTTAATGTTAATGCCGTCGTACCGAATTTTGCCGTCGGCAATATCGTAAAAACGGTTAATTAAATTGGTAATAGTAGTTTTGCCGGCGCCGGTTGCCCCAACAAAGGCAACCTTTTGCCCCGGTTTGGCGTAAACCGTAACATCGTGCAGCACCTGCTTCTCCGGGGTGTAGCCAAAATCAACCCCGTTCAGGCAAACATCCCCGCGCAAAGGGGTGTAGGTTAGGGTGCCGTCCCCGTGCGGGTGCTTCCAGGCCCAGTGGCCGGTGTGCTCGGCGGCTTCCCGCACCTCCCCGTTTTTTAAAACTGTGCAGTTTACCAGGGTAACATAGCCGCTGTCGGCCTCCGGCTGTTCATCCATTAAGCTAAAAATGCGTCCGGCGCCCGCCATGCCCATAACAATGGCGTTAATTTGCTGTGAAACCTGATTCACATTCCCGGTAAATTGCTTGGTCATATTTAAAAACGGCACAACAATATCAATAGAAAAGGCTAAGCCCGAAAGGCTTAAATTCGGCATACCGGTCAGCAAAAAAATGCCTCCCGCCATGGCCGATATTACATAAAGAATGTTGCCAATGTTCATAATAACCGGGCCCAGCACATTGGCGTAGGCGTGGGCACGGTAGCTGTCTTCAAACAAGGCGTCGTTAATTTTTTTAAAATCAAACTTGGCCTGCTCCTCGTGCGAAAAAACCTTAATTACCTTTTGGCCGTTCATCATCTCCTGCACAAAGGCCTCGGTTTTACCAACCGATTGCTGCTGCCGAATAAAGTATTTGGCCGAGCCGCCGCCAAATTTTTTAGAAACAAAAAACATTAACGCCACGCCCAGCAGCACTACCAGCGTCATGGGCAGGCTGTAATAAAGCATAATGCCCAGCACGGTTAAAACAATTACGCCCGATTGCAGCAAATTGGGCAGCGCCTGCGAAACCAGCTGCCGCAGCGTGTCAATATCGTTGGTGTAGTAGCTCATAATGTCGCCGTGCTTGTGCGTGTCAAAATACTTAATAGGCAGGTTCTGCATCCCGTCAAACATCCGGCGGCGCATTTTGTCTAAAAATCCCTGCGTAATGCCGGCCATAAGCTGGGTGTATAGGGTAATGAGCAGCATAGAAAGCACATAAAGCCCAATTAAAACCAAAACCAGGGGCAAAATCTCGGTTTTGGCGGTTTGCCAGTTTAAATTGCCGCTGTTTAAATAGCGGGTCACAACCGCCAGCACCTTTTGGGTAAAAATGGCGGGAATAGAGCTTACAACGGCCGAAAGCACAATGCAGGCCATTGTTACCGGCAGCAGCACCGGGTAAAATTTAAACAGCATTTTAAGCACCCGACCCAAAACGCCAAACCCGGCCGCATTTTTAGCGCCGTTTTTGGCGCTGCTTTTTGGGGCTGTTCGCTTTTTAGTCATTTTTCTCACCCCCGTTTTGCTGTTGCTCATAAACCTCGCGGTAAATTTTGCTGCTTTGCAGCAGCTGCTCGTGCGTACCGGCTGCCGAAAGCCGGCCGACGTCTAAAACCAAAATTAAATCGGCCTCCTGCACCGAGGAAACGCGCTGCGCAATAATAATTTTGGTGGTTTGCGGAATGTAGGTTTTAAACCCGGCGCGAATGGCAGCGTCGGTTTTGGTATCTACCGCGCTGGTAGAATCGTCTAAAATTAAAATTTTTGGTTTTTTCAACAGGGCGCGCGCAATGCAAAGACGCTGCTTTTGCCCGCCCGAAACATTGGTGCCGCCCTGCTCAATTTGCGTTTGGTACCCGGCCGGAAAGCCTAAAATAAATTCGTTGGCCTGGGCCAATTCGCAGGCCTCTTTAATTTCGCTTTCGGTGGCTTGCTCGTTGCCCCATTTTAAGTTTTCCTCAATAGTGCCCGAAAACAGCACATTTTTTTGCAGCACCATTGCAACGGCGTTGCGCAGGGTTTCCAAATCGTAGCGGCGCACATCAATTCCGCCCACCTTTACGGTGCCGGCAGTGGCGTCGTACAGGCGCGGAATTAACTGAACCAGGGTAGATTTACCCGACCCGGTTCCGCCAATTACCCCTACCGTGCTGCCCGAGGGAATGTGCAGCTGAATGTTTTCCAGCGCGTTGCGGTCGGCCTTGGCGCTGTACTTAAAGCTAACATTTTCAAAGTCTATAGAGCCGTCCGGTACGGCAGTTACCGGGTTTTCGGGGTTTTGCAGGGTGGCCTCCTCGTTTAAAACCTCTGCAATACGCTTCATCGATTCACCCGACATGGTAATCATAACATAAATCATGGAAAGCATCATCAGTTGGATCATAATTTGCATACCGTAGGTCAGCATGGCCGAAATTTCACCCACGCCAATTAGGCTGCCGCCGTTTTCAATAATCAGCTTGGCACCAACAATTAGCACAAAGGCCATGTTAAAGTAAACGCAAACCTGCATCAGCGGGGCGTTTAGGGCAACAATGCGTTCTGCACGGGTAAAGTCGTTGCAAATATCCTTTGCTGCAAAGGCAAATTTTTGCTTTTCGTGCGCCTCACGCGCAAAGCCCTTTACCACCCGCATACCGCGAACATTTTCTTCAATTGATTCGTTTAACTGATCGTATTTTTTAAATACGCTGCGAAAAGCCGGCATGGCCTTTTTGCCAATAAGGGCCAGCCCCAGCACCAAAAGCGGAATAATAACCACAAAAGAGGTTGCCAGAGCCCCGCCCATAATATACGCCATAATAATTGAAAAAATAAGCACTAACGGCGCGCGAATGGCGGTGCGAATAATCATCAT
>URRK01000191.1 GCA_900550315.1 uncultured Oscillospiraceae bacterium
GCAGCGTGGTAGCCGTAGCCATTTGCGTTGCCATGTTAATTGGCACCACCTTTGCCTGGTTTACCAGTACCGCCAGCACCGCCGTGAACAAAATTGAGGCCGGCACTTTGGCGGTAGATATTCAGGACAAAAACGGCAACTCTTTAAACGAAAAAACTTTACAGTGGCAAAAGGCCGCCGGGCACGAGAATGAGGCTGTACTGTGGGAACCGGGCGCCGAGTACAAATTAACACCGTTTAAAATTGTTAACACTGGGAAGTTGGCTTTAAAGTACAAAATTGCCATTTCCGGCCTAAACGGCAGCGCAAAGCTGCTGCAGGCCTTAACCTTTACCTACACCGGAGAAAACGGCGAAACGGTAGACCTTTCGGCCGAGGGACATTTGGCTGCCGGGCAGTTAGAAACCGGGCTGATTACCCTTACCGGCAAAATGAATGAGAACGCCGGCAACGAGTACCAAGGCCTGACCATTGACGGCATTGCCATTACGGTTTACGCCACACAGGACACCGTAGAATACGACAGCAATAATAATACCTACGATGAAAACGCCGAATACCCGCAAATTGTTACTTTAAGCGAGTTTAGCAACATGAGCTTAGAGGACATTGCAACCGAGACCGGGTCTGATACGCACAAAACGGTAGAAGTGCCAATGGGCAACAAGTCGGCCGAGCCGATTCAATACAGCGAGCACAACTCCGGCTACACCGGAAAGGGCGTTATGTTGGGCAGCCAAAAGCTAAACCGCTACGGTGCAGCCCCTGCCGCTGCCGGCGATTACAAATTTACCTTTAAAAACGGCGTCATCAACAGTGCCGCAACCGGATATGAATCTATTGATAATTTTACAGATACTTCGGTTTACATGTTGGTGCCCGGCAACAGTGATGTGGTATTTGAAAACATGACCTTTAACGGCGTTGTAAGCTTTGATGTGCAAATATACACCAGCCCGTGGAGCTATTTAAATTCAATTACCTTTAAAAACTGCACCTTTAACGGCATTGTTATTGGGGCCTGCCCGGCCAATAAAGCGGTCTTTACGGGCTGCACCTTTAATAATTACACCAACAGTGCCAGCGCAAATAACTCTAACCCCATTTGGTGGCGCGCTGCCAACGGCTCCTGGTCCGGCGACCCGGATAGCATGCCGCACTCGTTACAGGAATTTACCTTTGTGAATAACAAGGTTACTTCTACCCGCCCCGTTAAAATTGAGCGCATTGGCTGGAGCTGCACGGCTAAAATTACAATTTTAGATAATAAATTTGATATTCAGCCGCAGTTCGGGGACGATGTGACCAAAAACATGGCTATTAACATTGGCCAGCGTGACAATACCAGCAAATTTATTTTAACCGATGACGGCAATACCATTTCGGCCAATACAGCCGCATTGTACACTGCCGCATTAACCGGCGGTTCTAACCAGTACATTGCGGTTTCGGGCACTAAAATTTTAAATAGGGCCGGAAAGAATAAAACCATTACCGCCATGGTTTGGAAAACCCAAACCAACGAAACCTTTACCATGAAGACTATTGACTAAGCCGGCACCCTGCCAAGCGGCAGGCAAAAGCGCCTTGCTGCCCTTTTGCCGGGTTCGGCTGCGTAAGTTTTAACAAAAAGCTAAGCTTTTTCCCTCACCCTTTTGGGTGGGGGATTTTTGTTTATTGTAGCACGAAAAGCGTCGGTTTACAAGCGTAGGCGGCCAAAATCTGCCGGTGGCGGGCAAAAAACGGGTTATTTACGGCAACTTGGCCGAAAATAGCAGATATTGCTATTGACAAATTAAAATTCTGTGGTACAATTATTACTGGCCTAACAGGCTTTTGTCTGCCGGCCAAAATTTAAAGTTAATATTCCTTATCAAGAGCGGCTGAGGGTACAGGCCCGTTGAAGCCCGGCAACCTGTTTTTCAAGGTGCCAATTCCTGCGGCGCGGCAAGGCCTGCTTGCTAAACCGAAAGATGAGGTCTTTTTTACACCGCCTCACCTTGGGGCGGTTTTATTGTGGGAATATTACGCTATGACGGAGGTTTTTATGAATAAGCAGTTATTTACTTCAGAGTCGGTTACCGCCGGCCACCCGGACAAGGTTTGCGACAACATTTCGGACGCGATTTTAGACGCTATTTTGGCCAACGACCCAAACGCCCGCGTTGCCTGCGAAACCTTTTGCACCACCGGCATGGTGCATGTTATGGGCGAAATTTCTACCAAATGCTATGTAGATATTCCCAAAATTGCGCGCGAGGTTATTTGCAGCATTGGCTACAACAGCCCTGAGGCCGGGTTTGACGGTAACACCTGCGGCGTTTCGGTTTCTATTGACGAGCAATCGCCCGATATTGCCATGGGGGTAGACTGCTCGCTGGAGGAAAAAAACGGCGAGGAGGACCGCTACAACCAAAACGGCGCGGGCGACCAGGGCTTAATGTTTGGTTACGCCTGCAACGAAACGCCCGAGCTTATGCCAATGGCCATTTCGTTAGCGCACCGGCTGGCCAAACGGTTAACCGCCGTTCGCGAGAGCGGCGCGCTGCCTTACCTGCGGCCCGACGGCAAAACGCAGGTAACGGTTGAGTACGAAAACGGCGTGCCGGTTCGGGTAGACGCGGTTGTGGTTTCTACCCAACACCGCGACACGGTTGCTATTGAAACCCTTAGAAAAGACATTAAAGCGCAGGTAATTGACGCTGAGCTGGGCGGCACCGGGCTTATTGACGAAAACACAAAATTCTACATTAACCCCACCGGCCGTTTTGTAATTGGCGGCCCGCAGGGGGATACCGGGCTAACCGGCCGAAAAATTATTGTAGATACCTACGGCGGCTACGCCCGCCACGGCGGCGGCGCTTTTTCGGGCAAGGACCCCACAAAGGTAGACCGTTCGGCCAGCTACGCCGCGCGGTATGTTGCTAAAAATATTGTTGCGGCCAAAATTGCCCAAAGGTGCGAGGTGCAAATTGCTTACGCCATTGGCGTTGCCAAGCCGGTTTCGGTTATGGTAGATACCTTTGGCACCGGCACCGTGGCCGATGAAAAAATTGCCGATGCGGTGCAAAAGGTGTTTGACCTGCGCCCCTTGGCAATTATTGAGCAGCTGCAGCTGCGCCGCCCCATTTACCGCCCGTTAGCTGCCTTTGGCCATGTAGGGCGGGAGGACTTAGACCTTACCTGGGAAAAGACCGACAAAACCGAAGCTTTGTTACAGGCCTTAAAGGCGTAAATTGGTTAAAAGCCCGCAGCCTTTTAAAACAGCTTACGAAGCAAATTAAAACACAAAATAACCGGCAGCAAAAGCAAGCGCTTTTACTGCCGGTTTTATAGTAATTA
>URRK01000192.1 GCA_900550315.1 uncultured Oscillospiraceae bacterium
CAACGGGGCAGATATGATTTTTGAGCGGCTGCAGCAGTACGGCCGAACGCCGGCCGGCGTTTTTGCCAGCAGCGAGTTTGTGCGAAACAAACAGTTCCACGGGCTGCCGGTTACGAATTACGAAACCGCCAAAGCGCAATTTAGCCCCATGGTTGTGCTGCTTTGCTTTGGCACCAACCGGCCGCAGGTTTGGCAAAATATTAACCGCATTGCAAGCGAAAACGAATTTTATGTGCCCGATGTGCCGGTGTACGGCAACCATTATTTTGATGAGGATTTTTACCGCCGCCACCTACCGCAGCTGCAAAAGGTTTATAGCCTGCTGGCCGACGCGACCTCCCGCCGCTGCTTTACCGAAATTGTAAAATTTAAAGCAACCGGCAACCGCAGCCACCTACTGCGCTGCGAAACCAGCCCGGCCGAGGCCGTACAAAATATTTTGTGTTACCAAAAAAACGAGGTTTACTTAGACCTTGGCGCCTTTAACGGCGACACGGTTTTGCAGTTTGCTAAAGATGTTAACGGCCGTTACCGCCACATTTGCGCCGCCGAGCCGTTTTTTAAAACCTACCAAAGACTGCTGCAAAACACCAAAAAGCTTAAAAATGTAACCTGCATAAACGCGGCCGCCGCCCAAAACTGCATCCCCTTGCTTTTTAACCAAAAAGGCGGGCGGGGCAGCGCAAAGGCCGGCAAGGGTACCCCGGTTAACGCCTTTGCGGTAGACGACTATTTTAAAACCAAACCTGTAACAACCGTTAAAATAGATGTAGAGGGTATGGAGCGCAAGGCCATTGCCGGCGCCGCCAAAACCATTTGCCGCTGCAAGCCCAAGCTGCAAATTGCCGCCTACCATCGCACCGAGGATCTATTTGCCATTCCGCTGCAGGTGCTGGCGCTGCGGCCTGATTATAAACTTTACCTGCGCCATTTTCCCTGCTACCCGGCGTGGGACACAAATTTTTATTTTATTTAAACCAAAACCTATTTTTAAAATGGCACAACTTAAGGTTCCCAGCAAGGCGTTAAACCGTGTGAAAAATTAAGTGCAAAGCAGTACCCGGGCCCGTTTCAGGCAAGGTTTGCTGCTTTGCCTTATTTTTTTAATTTTTGTTTAAAAAAATTATTTAACGTATCTAAAATTCTATTGACAGTGTTTTACTTTTCTGTTACAATTTGATTGCCGGTAATAAAGGGAGGGATTGTTACCGACTATTATTTTGGGAGGAAAAAACAATGAAACAAAAAACCAAACCGCAACCGCTTTTACAAAGGCTACGGCCGTGGCTGTGCCTGCTGCTTTGCAGCGCCTTGCTTTTAGGGCTGCTGCCAACCGGCGCTCTGGCCACGAACAGCACCGCCGAAGCTGAGCCGCCTGAAACCGGCTCGCCGGAGGAAATGCTGCAAACCAGCCCGCCGCCAAATTTAATTTTAGACGGCGACTTTGAAACCTACGCGCCCAACACCAACCTTAAAAATTTAACAGACGACAACAAATGGTACGGCGCTACTGACAGTGGCGCCACCTGGCCGAACGCCACGGTTAGCAGCGAGCAAAGCTATTCGGGCAGCCAAAGCGCCAAGCTTTACTGTATGTACAACGCCTGCTACCGCAAAATTAGCGGGCTGCAGCAAAACACCGATTACATTTTGCAGTACCACTATTACCTGCCGGCCTACACCGAGGAAAATGTTTGCACTATGCGCACGGTTTCGGTGCTTAGCTGCACCGATAGTGTAGATTACCGGGGCAAAACCGGCCGCATTGCCGGCATTGATTACGCCGCGCCCGAAAGTGCCGGCACCGCCGCCTGGAAGGCCGATACCCTAAGCTTTAACTCGGGCGAAAATACCGAGGTATACCTGCTTTTTAGCTACAATGCCAAAGCGGGCACCAACCTTTGCCTTTATGTTGACGCTTTAGGCCTGTATAAAGTAAGCGACTGCAAACCCGCCTACCGTGCCGAATACGGCACCGTAACCCCCGCCTTAAACGGCAACAGCTTAACCCTAACGGCGGCTTCGGCCGAGGGCTGTGGGTTTCGCGGCTGGTACCAAAACGGAGTTGAGGTTGGCGCCGATTTTACCCTAACAAATGTAACCCCGCAAACCGTTGCGGGTTACACCGCTGTTTTTTACAACTTTAACCTACTTGCCAACAGCGGGTTTGAGGAATACCAAAACGGCGCTAACCTAAAAAATCTTGAAAACGGTGAAAACTGGCTGGGCTGTGTAGATTCCGGAAACGATTGGACCGCCGCCACCGTTACCGGCAGTGTGGCGCACAGCGGCACAAAGTCGTTAGGGCTTTACAGCATGTACAACACCGCCTACCGCCGCATTTCGGGCCTAAGCCCCAACACGCAATACACCCTTAGCTTTTACTACTACCTGCCTCCCCAAAGCGGCGAGGAGCGGCATTTACAAACCGTTTCGGTAGTGGGCGGCAGCGAGCAGGTGCGCTATACAGCCGATTCGGCCGTCGGCACCTTAAATCACAAGCTTTTTAACCCCACCACCGGCGCCTGCGCCGAAAACGAGTGGAAAAAGTGTACCCTTACGTTTTTTACGGGTAAAGATACCGCCGTTTGGTTTTGCCTGCGCTATTTTGCCCCAGGTGCTACCGGCGCAAAGCTTTATTTAGACGACCTTATTTTATTGTACGACCCGTTGGCCGAACCGGCCTTTGCCAACATGGATTTTAGCTTAAACAGCGGATTCCCCTACTTGGCGCAAAGAATTACGGCCGAGCAACAGCAAAAAAACGGCAAAAAGGTTGTTAAAATAACCTCTACCGACCGTGCAAAGCACGTTACCAGCGCGGCCATTCCCCTAAAAAAAGGGTTCAGCTACACCTTTAACTTTACGGTTGACCTTACCGATTACCCGCTGTACACTGCCGCAACGGCCGAAACGGAAAATCCGGTTGCCGCTTATGTAGATTTTTCTATTTTAAACGACCAAAAAAATTACAACGCTAAATACATTGTTGGGCGGGAAACCAATGTTCGCGCCACTTATAAATCAATGGACGGCACCGTGCTTCTGCAGCGCGATAACCTTGAATTTTCCAGCCACTGGTACTGCTGGCAATTGGCCACTAAAATGGCCGTTAGCCTAAGCTTTACCGCCCCGCGCACCGAAACCGTTTATTATTCTACCCGGTTGAACGAGGCCGGAACCATTTATTTAAGCGATTTTTCGGTAACCCAGCAGGATACCGCTACCGCAAGCGAAAAAATTAGCGACTACGGGTTTATAACCCGCGGAACTGCCGTTCGTGTAGAGGAAAACCAGGGCCTGCGCTACAAAACCGGGCTGGACCGCCGTCTGCTTT
>URRK01000193.1 GCA_900550315.1 uncultured Oscillospiraceae bacterium
AACACCATGACGGCCAGCTGGGGCTTTGTTGGGGAAATGTGGGGCAAGCACTGTGCCATTGCCGCCATTCGCCCCCAGCGCTACACCAAGCAATTTGTAGACCAAAACGAATACTTTACCCTTTCCTTTTACGGGGAAAACAAAAAAATCCACGCCGTTTGCGGTAAGCAATCCGGCCGGCAGGTAAACAAACCGCAGGCCGCCGGGCTAACCCCGGTGTTTGACGCCGAAACCGGCGCCCCCTATTTTGCCGAGGCGCGGTTGGTTTTAATTTGCAAAAAGCTTTACACGCAGCCGTTAAAGCCAAGCAGCTTTACCCCCGCCGGCAAAGAAATTCCGGCCACGGTTTACCCGCAAAACGACTACCACGAAATGTACTACGGCGAAATTGTTACCGCCCTTTTAAAAGAGCAGGAATAAATAATAATCTAACTTAAAAATAACTGTTTGTTTTTTAAGCGCAAGGCCCCGCAGCATTTTGCTGCGGGGCCTTTGTACCTTTTTAAGCAAATTGTGCCTTATTTGCTAACCTGCGGGGATTGCTGCTTTAAGGCGGCGCGGGTTTTACGAACCTCGGCTAAATTGGCGGTTAAGCCGTCATCGGCACGGCGCATAATTTCATCTACAAAATCCTGCGCGGCTTTGCGCATTTCGCGGCTTTTGGTTTGGGCGGCCGAAATAATCTCGGCAGCTTTTTCCTGCGCTAATTTGGTAATTTCCTGCTGGGCTACTAAGGCGTTGGCCTTTTCCTCGGCGGTACGAACAATGCCGTCGGCCTCTACCTTGGCTTTGGTAATAATATCGGCCCGGTCGGCAACAATGCCGCGCGCCTGCTTAATCTCGCTCGGCATATTCAGGCGCAGCTCGTCTACCAGCGCGCGTACCTTTTCGGCGTCGATCATGGTGCGTTTGCCGGGCAGCTTCATGCCGCCGTCCAGCACCTCGTCAATTTGCTCTAACATTTCTTCAATACTCATTTTTACAACTTCCTTTCTAAGCGTTCAATTACTTTTTGGTGAATACTTTCCGGAACAAAATCCGATATATCTCCGCCAAAGCTGCCAACCTGTTTTACCATACTGGAGCTTAAGTACATATATTCTGCCTTGGTGGTAAAAAATACGGTTTCGGTGTTGGGGTTTAGCTTTTTGTTGGTAAGTGCCATTTGGAATTCGTATTCAAAATCTGACATGGCGCGCAGCCCCTTAACAATAGCACCGGCGCCAATGGCCTTGGTGTAATCGGCCAACAGTCCGTCAAACACATCTACCGTTACATTCGGCAGGTCGGTAGTGGATTCCCGTATCATTTGGGCGCGTTCCTCGGCCGTAAACAGCGGGGATTTTGCCGTGTTTTTCATAACCACTACCACCACTTTGGAAAACATAGAAGCCGCACGGTGAATAATATCAATATGCCCTACAGTAACAGGGTCAAAGCTGCCGGGGCAAACAGCAATAATGTTATTCAAGCTCGTTCCCTTCCCTTTTGTAAAGTGAAAAATGCACCCTGCCGTGCTTGTAAAGCTTTACCCGCTGCAGGCTGCCAATAGCGTTTGGCAGCTGCTGCTCTTTTGGGTGTTCGCAAATTAGCAACCCAACCGGGGAAAGCACCCGCTCGCAAAGCTCAGCTGCCTTTGGCAGTAGCCCGGCGGCGTACGGCGGATCTAAAAAAATAAAATCAAAGGTGCGGTCCAGCCCGGCCAGCACGGCAGCGTAATCGCCCCGTATTACCTTGGCCTGCTCGGTAAAACCGGTGTGTGCCAAATTGGCGCGCACCATTTCGGCGGCCTCGGGGTTGGCGTCGGCAAACAGGCAAAACGCCGCGCCGCGGCTAAGCGCCTCTATGCCCATTTGGCCGGAGCCGGCAAATAAATCTAAAAAGCTGCGGCCCTCCAGCTCAAATTGAATAGCGCTGAAAACGGCCTCTTTTACCCGTTCGGGCGTTGGGCGAACATCGTTGCCCTCCAAAGTTTTTAACCGCTTACCCTTGGCTAAGCCGGTAATAACGCGCATAGCATTCTCCTTTAAAGTAAAAAATTAATCGTGCGGGCGGTAAATGTTCTTTTTAGCCGGTTTTTTGCGCGGGGCCGGTTTGCGGCCGCTCGCTTTGTAGGTGTGGCTGCCGCTTTCGGGCTTACTCCCGCCGGAGCGGCTCTTTTTAGCCGCTGCATTTTCCGGCTCGTTTAAAAAGGACTTTTTGTTTACATGAATCAGCGCCGCAACCGAGGCAATAATCAATGCAATCGGGATCCAAATAATAATCCAAATCAGCTTAGCTAAGTTAAACATTTTTTTGCCGGTGGCGGTATCGCCCGCCATACCAACCGACTGCGTTGCCGACGAAGTTTCGGCCGCGTTAGAGCCCCAACCGGCGTTGTTTACCGAATCGCTAATGGTGCCGCCCGTATTGCTTTTTTGGCTGGCGGCCAACTGCGAGGTTACAGTGCCGGTACTGCTCCTTTTAGAGGAGGAAGCCTGCGAAACGGTGGTTTGCCCGTTAATGCTGCTAACCGATTGGCTGGAGGTTTTAGAGGAGCTTTGCCCCTCGGTGCTGCTAAGGTTACTGCCGGTTTCCGACTCGTTCGGAGTATCGGCAGACGAGGAGGAGCCAATTTCGGACGGATTACCGGAGCCGGAGGACGAGCCGCCGTGGCTAACATCCCCCTCTACCGCGCCAACCGTTACTGTAAAGGCCAACAATACCGCGCAAAGCACCGGCCCCAAAAACGCAAATGTTTTGTGTAGTCTTTTCATTTTAACACTCCTGTAACGCACAAAAATTAGTACGCCTTGCCCCAATAAAGCATCTTAACGGCCGGTTTACCGCAGCAAACGCAGCGGTCGGAAATTTGGTGCTGCTCGAACGGAATACAACGGGAGGTTACGCCGGCTTTTTCTTTTAATTCATCCTCGCACGCGCGGCTGCCGCACCACATGGCGCGAATAAACCCGGGCTTATGCTCGGCAATATCCTGCATTTCGTCCATATTGTGTGCGTCAAAGGTCATTTGCTCGCGGCGGGCTAAGGCTTTTTCAAACATACCGTCCCGCACGGCCTGCAGCAGCTGCGGAATTTTTTCGGTTACCTCGCTTAACGCAACCTCGTATTTTTCGCGGTTATCCCGCCGAACAATAACGCAGCGGTCGTTTTCCAAATCCTTCGGGCCAATTTCCAGCCGGAGCGGAACGCCCTTCATTTCATGCTCGGCAAATTTCCAACCGGGGGATTGATCTCGGTCGTCTAAATTCACGCGGCAAACCGATTTTAACTGCTCTTTCAGCTCCTGCGCTTTTTGCAAAACGCCCGCCTTGTGCGA
>URRK01000194.1 GCA_900550315.1 uncultured Oscillospiraceae bacterium
TTGGTTAAAAAGTTTTGCCCTAACGACTTTTTAAACGAAAAATTGTGCTCGGTAAGCAGGCGGTCTATGGTGGCTTTGTTCGATAAATTGTAACGCATAAAATCCCTCTAAAGCAAATAAGGCGGCGGCTTTGTAAAACGCGCCAAACGCCGTTTTTCTTTAATTTTTCTGTTATTTTATTTTTATTATAATATAAAGTACCGGTGCTGTCAAACAAATTTGCAGTGGTCAACCGGCGCCTTAAAATTGCTCATTGGCATTTTACACAGACTTTACAAAACCCGGCTTTTGCTTTTTACACGGGGGCGGTAAGATGTAATTGCAGCAAGGGGAAAGCCCCCTTGAAAAAGTAAAGCTGAAAGGATTAGATGAAAGCATGAAAAAGTTAGTTAGTTTTGTTCTTTGTGCATTGTTAGCCGTAACGGCGTTAGCCGGCTGCGGCGGGGATAGCAGCACTGCCTCCGGCAGCAGCGGTGCTTCCGGCACCGAGGCGGTTAGCGGAACGGTAGCTACCGACGGTTCTACCTCTATGCAAAAGGTAATTGGCGCGCTGGGCGAGGCTTTTGAGCAAGCCAATAAGGGCGTTACCTTTACCTACAACCCCACCGGCTCCGGTTCGGGCATTCAGGCCGTAAGCGAGGGCCGCTGCGACATTGGGCTTTCCAGCCGTAATTTAAAAGACGACGAAAAAGCCAAGGGCTTAAAGCAAACGGTTTTGGCGCTGGACGGCATTGCCGTAATTGTGAACCCGAAAAACGGCGTTAAAAATTTAAGCGTTGACCAAATTGCAAAAATTTACACCGGCGAAATTAAAAACTGGAAAGAGTTTGGCGGCGCCGACGGCGAAATTGTTGTAATTGGGCGCGAGGCCGGCAGCGGCACCCGGGACGGGTTTGAGAGCATTACCAAAACCGCCGAAAAGTGCAAATATCGCCAGGAGCTTACCTCTACCGGTGATGTGATTACCACGGTTTCGCAAAACGCCAACGCCATTGGTTACGCCTCGCTTTCGGCCGTAAAAGAAAGCGTTAAAACCGTAACGGTAGACGGCGTAGCCCCCACCGAGCAAACGGTGCAGGACGGCACCTACAAGGTACAACGCCCCTTTGTACTGGTAACCAAAGAGGGCACCGCCCTTTCGGCCGTAGCACAAAAATTCTTTGACTACGCTACCTCGGCCGAAGTAAGCGAGACCATTGCAGCCGCCGGTGCGGTTCCGGTTAAAAAATAATCTGCAAGGCCGCAGCACAATTTTTAACTTAAGCTAAAACGGGCAAACGCCCGGCAGCCCCGGCAAAAAGTGCCCCGGCTGCAGCGCCAGCGGGCAGAGCTGAACGGCTCTGCCCTAAGGTTTAGCCGGGGGGGTAAAGGCAACCTTTTAAACGCCGCCGGTTTACACCAACGGGAAGGGGTTTTTAAAATGATGAAACAAAAAGCGCGGGTGTTAGAGCAGGTAGTGCACGGCATTTTTTTGGTGTTGGGGCTTATTACGGTTGGCTGCGTGCTGCTCATTACGGTGTACTTAATTATTGCCGGTATTCCCGCAATTAAAGAAATTGGCCTGGCCGAATTCTTGTTTGGTAAAACCTGGGCTTCAACGGCGGCAGAGCCTTCTTTTGGCATTTTGCCCTTTATTTTAACCAGCATTTACGGCACCGCCGGGGCTATTGCGCTGGGTGTGCCCATTGCGTTTTTAACGGCGGTTTACCTTTCTAAGGTGGCGCCGCCCAAGGTGCGGTCGGTAATGCAGTCGGCCGTTAGCCTGCTGGCCGGAATCCCCTCGGTGGTGTACGGCCTGGTTGGTATGTTAATTTTAGTGCCGGGAATACAAAAACTGTTTCATTTATCCGACGGCTCCGGCCTGTTGGCCGCCATTATTGTGCTGGCTATTATGATACTGCCCTCTATTGTAAAGGTTTCTATGACGGCGCTGGACGCCGTACCCAAGGAGTACGAGGACGCCTCCTTAGCGTTGGGCGCCACCCCGGTAGAAACCTACTTTAAGGTTTCGGTTCCGGCCGCCAAAAGCGGTATTGCGGCGGCGGTTGTGCTGGGGGTTGGCCGCGCCATTGGCGAGGCCATGGCGGTAATGATGGTTTCGGGCAATGTGCCGAATATGCCAAAGCTGTTTCAAAGCGTGCGCTTTTTAACCACGGCGGTGGCCAGCGAAATGTCGTACTCCAGCGGGCTGCAGCGGCAAGCGTTATTCTCGGTTGCGCTGGTGTTGTTTTTATTTATTATGTTAATAAACGCAACCCTAAACCTGTTTTTAAAAAAGGAAAAGAGGTAACGCCAAATGCCGAAAAACAAAATTTCTGCCAAACGCCGGGCCTACATTGGTACCATGCGGGCGCTAATGTGGGGCTGCACGCTGCTTACAGCCGCTTTGGTTGTGTTTATGATTGTTTATGTTATGGCCAAAGGGCTGCCAAACATTAACCTAAAAATGCTAACCTCCAAGCCCAGCTACTTAACCAACACCATTGGCATTTTGCCGGATATTTTAAACACCCTGTACTTAATTGTTGCAACGCTGGTTGTGGTGCTGCCGGTTGGGGTTGGCGCCGCGGTTTATTTAAACGAGTACGCCTCGAACAAAAAGGTGGTGGCGGTAATTGAATACGCCGCCGAAACCCTTTCGGGCATTCCCTCAATAATCTACGGCTTAGTAGGTATGCTGTTCTTTTGCCAGTTTTTAGGGCTGCAAACCTCTATTTTAGCGGGGGCGCTGACCTTGGTTATTATGAACCTGCCTACCGTAATGCGCACCACGCAGGAAAGCCTTAAAACCGTGCCCCAAAGCTACCGCGAGGGGGCGTTTGGCCTGGGCGCCGGCAAATGGCGCACCATTCGCACCGTGGTGCTGCCCGGCTGTGTAGATGGCATTATTACCGGCTGTATTCTTTCAGTTGGGCGCATTTTGGGCGAATCGGCCGCGCTGCTGTTTACCGCCGGCTTTGCCCACGCCTTAAACGGATTTTTTGAGGGGCTGAACAGCGCCGGCGCCACCCTAACGGTTGCCCTTTATGTGTACGCAAAGGAGGAGGGCGAATTTGGCGTAGCATTTGCAATTGCCGCCATTTTAATGCTGTTAATGCTGCTGGTAAACACCCTGGCCGGCCGTATTGAGCGGTATTATAAAAAAAGGAGAAGCTTATGAGCAGTATTATAACCGTAAAAGATTTGTGCCTTTGGTACGGCAGCCAACAGGCGTTAAAAAATATTAATATGCAGGTGCCGGAAAAAAGCATTACGGCCCTTATTGGCCCTTCGGGCTGCGGAAAATCTACCTTTTTAAAAACCCTGAACC
>URRK01000195.1 GCA_900550315.1 uncultured Oscillospiraceae bacterium
GGGCTTCCGGCTCGAACAAGAATTTTAACGAGGCCGAACGCAGCTTATTGCTTGCCAAAAAGGTAGAGGCCAAGTTAAAATCAATTGGCGCAACGGTTACCATGACGCGTACCAGCAACACCGGTATGTCGCAGGATGACCGTGTGCTGCGCGTGCGCAACGCCATGCCAGATTTAGCGGTTTCGGTACACCGCAACGCCGCAACCAGCGCCTCGGCAAACGGCTATTATTCTTTTTACTTTAACCCCTACACGGTAAACCCGGCCAGAAAAATTACCGCCCAAATGCAAAAAACCGGCGTTTACAAAAGCTACAATACCGACTGGCACTATTTTTACCTTTCCCGTATTTCTACCTGCCCGGTAGTGCTTACCGAAAACGGATTTATGAGCAACAGCAACGATTACAGCGCCATGCTGGACGACGCCAAGCAGGAAAAATGTGCCGACGCCATTGTAAAAGGCATTGTAGACCACTTTTTAAACCAGTAGAATTGAACTTTTAAACGGTGTTACACACCGCTGCAGGCTTTGCGGCGGTGTGTTTTTTTAAAAGTTTACCGAAATTTCACAGGTTTTTCGGGTAGGGAATATTGACGGCACCGCGGTTTTCGTATATAATATTTTGATATAGGCCGCTGTTTTGGCCTGAAAATATAAAGGATTTGATTTTTTTGAAGCAAGAGGATTTTAACAATTTAACCGAAAGCACCCTGCAGCTGCCGGTTGTGGCCCTAAGGGGGCTAACCGTTATGCCGGGGGAAACGGTTCATTTTGATATTGGCCGCCCAAAATCTTACGAGGCGGTTCGCTTGGCTATGCGCCAAAATCGGCGATTTTTTATTGTAGCGCAGGATGAAGACCCCGAGCAAAACGATTTATACGAAACCGGCGTGGTTGCCGAAATTAGCCGCATGGCCCGTCTGCCGGAAAAAAACTGCCACCTTTTGGTGCTGGGGCTGCAGCGTGCCCGGCTGTTAAAGCTTACCGATAACGGGGTGTATTTATCGGCCGAGGTGCAGCCGCTGCAGGACGATTTTACCGATTTTGACCCCAGCTACGCCGACGCCCTTTGCAGCGTTATTTGCAGCGATTTAGAGCGCCTGACCCGCTTTTACCCCAAGCTTTCCGGCGCTTTGCCGGAGCAAAAGCTGCGGGAAGACCCCGCCGCTTTAAGCGACGCGGTTGTTGGTCTGCTGCCGCTTGATTTTGCCGACAAACAGCAGGTTTTAGCCGAGGGAAAGCCGCAGCTGCGGTTAGAGCTGGTACGGGACCTTTTAGAAAAGCAGTACCAAATTTGCCTGCTGGAAAATAAAATAGGGGAGCGCACCCGCGCGTTTATTGATGAGGAGCAGCGGCAGTATTATTTGCGCGAGCAAATTCGTGCCATTAATTCGGAGCTGTACGGCGAAGGCAACGACCCGGACGACGAAATTCAACAATACTACCAAAAAATTGAGCAGCTTGGCGCCCCAAAGGAAACAGCCGAGCTTTTAAAGGCCGAGGTTAAAAAGCTTAGCGCCATGCCGGCCGGCGCGCAAGAGGCCGCCGTGGTACGCAATTACTTAGATACCTGCCTTTCGCTGCCGTTTGGCCTTAGCAGCAAGCTAAACACCAACATTAAAGCAGCCGCCGCTAAGTTAGATAAGGAGCATTACGGGCTAAAATTGGTAAAAGAGCAGATTTTAGAAACCCTTGCCGTTTTAACCCTAAACCCCGATTCGAAAGGCCACATTATTTGTCTTTCGGGTCCGCCCGGCGTTGGTAAAACTTCTATTGCCAAATCGCTGGCCGAGTGTATGGGCCGCAGGTTTGAGCGCATTTCCTTAGGCGGCATTGCCGATGAATCCGAAATTCGCGGTCACCGCAAAACCTACCTGGGCTCTATGCCCGGCAAGCTGATCAAAGCCATGATCCACGCCAAATCAATGAACCCGCTTATTTTGCTGGATGAAATTGATAAGCTGGGGAGGGATTATAAAGGCGACCCGGCCGCCGCGCTGCTGGAGGCACTGGACCCGGAACAAAACAGCACCTTTACCGACCATTACATTGATTTTCCGTTTGATTTAAGCGGCGTTATGTTTATTACTACGGCCAACAACATTAGCACGGTGCCAACCCCGTTGTTAGACCGTATGGATGTTATTGAACTTCCCGGCTACACTAGGGAGGATAAATGCGCCATTGCAAGCGGATATTTATACAAAAAACAGCTGGCCCGCCACGGGCTTAGCACCAAACAGCTTAGCATTAACAAAAAGGTTTTTGCCTGCATTGCCGATTACTACACGCGCGAGGCCGGCGTTCGTTCTATGGAGCGCTGCATTGCAAAAATCTGCCGTAAGGCGGCGCGCCGCGTTGCCGAGGGCGAGCGTGAAAAGCTAACCGTTACCCCGGCCAATTTGGCCGATTATTTAGGCCCCCGCAAATTTACCGGCGACGAGCTGCTAAAAAAAGATACGGTTGGCACGGTAAACGGCCTGGCCTGGACCAGTGTTGGCGGAACTTTAATGCAGCTGGAGGCCGCGGCGGTTCCCGGCTCCGGCAAAATTGAATTAACCGGCTCTTTAGGCAATGTAATGAAAGAATCTGCTACTACGGCCGTCTCCTTTGTGCGGGCCAATGCCGAGCTGTTTAAAATTAACCCCGATTTTTACAAAAACACCGATATTCACATTCACGCAACCGAGTCGGCCGTACCGAAAGACGGGCCATCGGCCGGCGTTACCATGGTAACCGCGGTGGTTTCGGCCCTTTCGGGTGTTCCGGTAAACCGCCTTGTTGGTATGACGGGCGAAATTACCCTTTTAGGCCGGGTGCTGCCAATTGGCGGATTAAAAGAAAAGGCCATGGCCGCTTACCGCGCCGGTATTCAAACCGTGTTTATTCCCGAGCAAAACTTGCCGGATTTAGAAGAAGTTGACCCCATTGTACGCAGCCATGTTGCCTTTGTGCCGGTTAGCCGGGTAGAGCAGGTGTTAGACGGCGCACTGATAAAGCAAAAACCGGCGCCCGTAAAAGGGCAGGGCGCTAAAAGCGCAAAGCCAAAACCGGTGTTAAGGCCGGCCGGCCAAACGGTGGCGCCATGAATTATCATCAAGTAGAATTTGAGGCCGCCTTTGGCACCGCCGGGCAGATTTTTGAAAGCACCGTGCCCGAGGTCTGCTTTGCCGGCCGTTCGAATGTAGGTAAATCCAGCCTAATCAACAAAATTTTAAACCGCAAGGCCTTTGCCCGCACCAGCCAAAAGCCGGGCAAAACAATTACGGTTAACTTTTACAAGCTGCCGGGGCT
>URRK01000196.1 GCA_900550315.1 uncultured Oscillospiraceae bacterium
GGACTTCAAGGTGGCCGGCACCAAGGCCGGTATTACCGCCATTCAAATGGACTTAAAAGTACACGGTTTAACCCCGGCCATTATTAAAGAGGCGCTGGAAAAAACCTACAAGGCCCGCTGCTACATTATTGACGAGGTTATGCTAAAGGCAATTGCCGAGCCGCGTGCCGATGTTTCAAAATACGCGCCGAAGATGCTTTCTACCAAAATCCACCCCGATAAGATTCGCGAGGTGATTGGTTCGGGCGGTAAGGTAATTCAAAAAATCCAGGCCGATTGCAATTGTAAAATTGATATTGAGGACGACGGCAGCGTGTTTATTTCGGCGGTGGACCGTGAAAACGCCGAACGCGCCTTAATGATTGTTGAAACCATTGCCAAAGACCCTGAAATTGGGGCCATTTACAAGGGCAAGGTAACCCGGCTTATGAACTTTGGCGCGTTTGTTGAAATTGCTCCGGGCAAAGAGGGCCTGGTGCACATTAGCAAGTTAGATGTAAAGCATGTAGACCGCGTTGAGGACTGCGTAAATGTTGGCGACGAGGTTATTGTAAAAGTTACGGAAATTGATGACCAGGGCCGCATTAACCTAAGCCGCCGTGCCGCTTTAATTGAGGTTGAGGGCTTAACGCCGGAAAATGAGGAAGAGGAACCCGAACGCCGCCCTGCACGGCGCGGCAACCGCCCCGGCTTTAAAAACAGAAGATAGTTTAATTTTAAACCCCGGCTTGTACCCGGTTAATTGAACGCCAAAAGGCACCCGCGCTGCGGGTGCCTTTTGGCGTTTAGTGCTTTTGTTGTTTTTGGCCGCATGGTTTTGAGTGCGTTGTTTTTAGAAAAGGCGTTTTTTTAAAAAATATTATTTTAAATTTGTTACATAAAGTGGGCTAAGGCGGGCACCGTGGCAAACCGTATCGGCTGCCCGGTAGGGCACCAAATTAAGACCGCAAAAATAAGAGGGCGCAGCAGCGGGGTTTAGCGGTTAAGCCGCCAGCCACCGGTTGCCAAAAAGGTGCACTTTTTGTTCTTTTAGGGGAATTTATTAACCAGTTTTAAAAAACAATTTACAAGCGGCGTTTTGTGTGCTACAATGGGCTAAAACAGGCGGTAAGCGCCGTTTGGCAGGCTTGTTGGTCGCGGCTGTTTTGCGCGTGTTGGTGCGCAAACCGGGGCGGCCGTTTAATTGCCGGGCTTGCAGTTGCCGTTAAATTTTGGGGGATTTTATAATGCAAAAACAAACTATTTTTAACAAAACGCCGGTGCAGCAAAACTTTTTGGGGTTAAACGCTGTTTACCACGGCTACGCCGGCCTTTGGGATGACGCCGGGCGGGTGTACACGCCGCAGCAGTGCGATCTGGAGGCCGACCGTGCCGCTGCTTTGGGGCTAAAGGTTGCCCGTACCTACTACAAATGGTATGCCTACGATTTTGAAAAAAACTGTTGGGATTGGCATAGCCCGGATTTTGAGGCCTTTTGCCGCTGGGTTGCCCGGCTGCAGGCACGGGGGATTGATGTTGCCCTGAACGCCGGCTGGTGCTCGCCCGGCGATGTGCTTTCAAACTCCTGGGGCGGCAAAAGTCCCTTTACCGTAGCGGGGGACTGGCAAGCCTCGGTGCAAAATTTTGCCGCCTTTATTAGTGAGAGCGTGCACCAATTGGTGCAGGTTCGCGGGCTTACCAATGTAAAATATTTGGTATTGTTTACCGAGCCGCAAAATAGTAACGAAGGCTGCCCCAAGGGCTACAATGCTTATGACGCGTGGTATGACGAAGCCCGTGCCGTTGCCGACCGCCTAATAACCGACGGCCGCCGCGAATTGGTAAAACTCATTGGCCCGAACGAGGGCTCTACCGTTGACCCACTGATGCTGCACTGGGTGCACGAAAAGGACCCAAACCTGCTGGACGCTTACAGCTGCCACAATTATTTAGACCTTTCGGCCATGGGCGGACATAAGCCGTACAAGGGGGAAATTTCGCTGGCCGGTGCCATGCGCGGAATGCGAGCGCAGCAACCGGTTTGCTTAAAGCCGCAAACCGAGTATGAAATGTCAGCAATGCTTTCCCTAACCTGTAAAGATAGGCTAACGGTTAGCGGTAACGCCCAATTTGGCGTTTATGTGTCGCAAAGCCTGTACTTTAACGCCGGCGGTGAGCCAACCGACCGTTTAAGCTGTACCAGCACCTTAATGGTAGACGCCGCCCGTATTAACTACGAGTGGACTCGGTTTACTTTTTGTTTTAAAACGGGGAACGAGCTGCCCGAAAATACGGTTGCCGGCGTTTACGGCGATATTATTCAGCAAGGCAACATTCTTTCTGTTGGTGAATTAACCTTAACTGAGGTTGCAACCGGTAGGCAATTGATTGCAGCCCCGCATTTTGAGTCTACGGAGCCTTGGACCCCCCCGCCGCTTTGCTGCGGTATTGGCGGAACCACCAGCTACCAAATGTGGCGCGATTGGGTGAAAAAAGCGCGCACTTACCTAAACCCGGGGGATGAGCTTTGGTACGATGAATACAATACCAACGGCAAGGGGTACGATGAGTACGACCAGCCCTGGCACGGCACCGAATTGGCCGTTGCCCGTGTAGCGTTTATGAACGGCGGGCTGCAATCCTCTTTTATGTGGACTTTATTTGACCAGCAGTGGCCAAACAACCACACCGAGCAGGCCTGGCACCGCTATGTAGACGGCGACCACCGCTTTGGCGTAATGCCAACCCTGTTTCGCAGCACGGTGCCGCACCCCTCTTACTACGCGGTGCAATTAACCGGCTATGTGGGCGGCGGCCCCGGCACAAAGGTTTATGCGGGGCAGGAGGGCGAAGCCGTAAATGTAACCATGAGCGAACAGCCCGACGGCACCGTAACCGTTTTGGCGGTAAACGGCAGCCACGAGTCGCAGCCGGTTGCGTTTTATTTTGAGCAGCCTTTAAACAGCGTAACCCTTTACCGTTATTTGTACAACCCCGCTACCATAACGCCGGACGCTGACGCTACCCCCATTGGCGTGAGCCAAACGCTGGAAAAGGTTACGGCCGAAATTACCGACGAGTTGCCGGCCGGCGCCGTAGTGGTTTACACCAGCAAAAAAAGGTAGTTTTAGTAAACCAAGGCCGGGTTAGCTTTTTTCTAAGCCGCTTTTTGCTCTGCTTTTAGCTTAGTACCGTTAAATTGGTTTTCGACAAGAGGTATAACGCAAAATTGCTAATCCAACAAATCGTAACGCGCCTCGCGTCGCCAAAAGGAGACGCGGGGCGCGTTTTGCAAAATTGC
>URRK01000197.1 GCA_900550315.1 uncultured Oscillospiraceae bacterium
TCTGCTGGAAGAGGTTTTATCGGCAACCGGAAAAACCTCTTCCAGCCTATGCTCTACCAAAATAACGGTAAGGCCAAGCTCCCGATTTAGCTTTTGCAGGGTTGCAATAAAATCGGCCGCGGCAATGGGGTCTAACTGGCCGGTTGGCTCATCTAAAATTAACACCTTAGGCTGCATAACCATAACCGCCGCCAAATTAAGCAGCTGCTTTTGCCCGCCGGAAAGCTCATTGGTGTTTTTGCGAAACCAACCCTGAATACCAAAATAGCTGGCCATTTCGCCCACCCGGCGGCGAATAACATTGGTGGCAAGGCCCATGTTTTCAAGCCCAAAGGCCAGCTCGTGCCAAACCTTGTCGGTTACAATTTGGCTGTCGGGGTTTTGCAAAACAAAGCCGATTTCACAGGCGCTGGTTTTTTCGTCCAGCTCTTGCTGCAAAACGCCGTTGTAAAAAATTTTGCCGGTTTGGGTGCCGGCGGGGGCCAGCTCCCTTTTCAGCAATTTTAACAGGGTTGTTTTGCCGCAGCCGGATTCGCCGCAAACTACTACAAATTCGCCCCTGTTTACCGAAAGGCTAATGTGTTCTATCGCCGGTTTTTCGGCCCCATTGTAGCAAAAGCTTAAATCTTCGAGATGTAATATTTCCATATAAGACTCTCCTTTACCTCAATTAAAACCGGCAAAAACGCCAAAATGCCAAAAGCAGCATAAGCCAGTATGGCGCCCGGCGTTGCGGGGATTTTAGAAATGCGCGGGTAGTAGTAAAAGCTTAGCTTTGAAAAGGCCGCAGCGGCCAAAACGCAGCAAAGCAGCCCGGTACAGGAAGCAAGCAAAGCGCCGTCGCGCCCGCTAAACCGAAAAAGCGAAAAATGGCTGCGCCCCTTTAAGCCGTACCCCCTTGCCCGCATAGAGTTTGAGGTTTCTACCGCATTTTCCATGGACCAGGCGATCATTGCCGTAAACACACGCACAGCGCTTTTTACCCGGTCGGTGTAGCTTTTGGAGGAGTAAAAGCCCATTGCCTTTTGGGCGTTTTTAACCCGTTTTAATTGCTGCTTAAAGCTTGGAACAAATTTTAGCGCCATTGAAAGAATTAAGCTGAGCTTAGGAATGGCCTTGCCAAACAGGTACAAAAACTTTTCGCTTGTTATAATGGCGCTGTAGCATTTACACCACAGCATAACCCCAATAATGGCAACGGCAATATCAAACCCGTAAACAAAGGCCTCTAATGTAACGGGGTTGCCGTTTAAAAAAAACAGCGGCGTTACCCCGTTGTGCGAAAACAGGGGGTTGGTTACAGCTACTAAGAAAAACATGAAAAGGTAAAATACACAGTCGCTTAGCCGCTCGCCTTTTTTTGCCGTTACCGCGGCAAAGGCTACCCCGCCCAGCAACGCCAACAGCTGCAAAACCGGATTGGTGGCAAACATGGCAACCAGCAGCAACGCCAAAAAATAAACCATTAACACAAACGGGTGGTAATTGCCAAACGCTTTCATTTTTCCTCGCCTCCAACCCAATAGCAGCCAACATCGTTTCCAAGGTCGCAGGTGTAAACCCATTCAATTACCTGCCCGTTTTTAAGCTTGTATTTAGAGCAGCCGTAATTAGGAAAAACACCGTCCACCCGGTACATCCACCCCGAAAGCGGCCCGCAGGAAAACTCGTAAAGATAATGAATACCCTGCACATACACGCTGTTATAGCTGTTTTCATCGGCACCTTGAAATTCCATTTGTATTTTGTTGTACCGCACTGCGCGGTCTAAAATATCAAAAACCGTATCGCCCTCGCGCAGCACATATTCGGTTTCGGGCAAAATTACGCCGTTTTTCGGCACAAATTTCTCCGACTGCAAAGCGGGGTCCAGTTCGCTGTAATTGTTTAAAATAGTATCGCACCGAATGCTAATCTTAACCGTTTCGCTCTCGGGCGTAATATCGTCAATATGCGTAAGGTAGTATTCATCTACCGATTGAATATTGGTTCCGTTTACCACCGCCGCTATAATTAAAATAATAGCAAACAGTGCAAGAATATCCTTTTTCATAACGGCCCCCTTTTGGTTTATTCCCCTTTATAAAGCGCTGCCAGCTCTTGCATTTCCCGCTCTTTTTTTGTTCGCCTGGCCTTTACCCGCCGAACCCAAAACACCGCCGTAACAGCAGCAATTACGCAAAGCACCACAGCAATAATAATTCCCCTTAGCAAATTATCAATTTTCGTTTTAGTTTTCATTACATCTTCAAAGCGTTCAATTTTTTGCTGGTCATACGCGCTAAGCGCATGGTAGCGTTTTACAATGCTGTCTACCGTTTTTTTGTTTTTAAGGTTCATTTTATCAAACGGGTACAGCTTTTCCTTAATTTCGGCGTTAAGGGCGTCAATTTCGGCCTGAACGGCCGCTATTTTGGCCTTGGCGGCTGTAAGCTTTTTAAAATATTTTTCTTTTTCCGTAAAATATTCCGATTGATTTAATTTGTCCAACAAAGAGGTTACCAGCACATACTGCTCGGTAGAAAGCTTTTCAGGCAAATGGTCAACCGCTTCGCGGTCGGAATTAGAAAAATAAAGCAAAACCTCGTTGCTTTCCGCGCTTGCCGGGCTTTGCGTTACCGGCGTTGTTCTTGCAATTTCGGCAACATTAATCCCACGCTTTTTAGCGGCGTTCGATAACCGCCAGTAATTGTTTACATAGCATTGTTCGCTTTTGGGAAGAGCATAATAGGCCGTAAGCAGTTTTTTTAACTCGCCGGCTTTTGTAAATGCGTTGACCTGCCCAATTTTAGCTTCCAACTCGCTAATTTGCTTTTTCAGTGAAAGGCTTTGCTCGGCACGAAAATCGTAAAGGGTCCTCATGCCCTCCTGGCGGCGCCAAATGGCCGCCATGGTGTAAAGCGTTTGTTCGCTGGCCATAGTGTTAGAGCGGTTCGGCAGCGAAGTGGGGTTATCGGGGTCGTAAGTATAGGAGTGAATAAATCCGCCGTCCGGCATACGGTATTTTAAAATGCCGTCTAACAAGGTGTTGCCGTTTTTAATAAACCGGGTGTCGGTAAGCGGGTCAATGCCAAGGCTGCAAAGCGCAACTACAACCTGGTCGGTGCTTTCTACATTCTCGGTTCCCCAGCTGGCAAAATCGCCCGTATTCAGCTGCTGCTTAGAAAGGCAGGTAAGGGCCTCGTCAACAGTTTGACGAACCGTTTTTGTAACCTGCTTTTTGGTTGCCCTTTGCGTGTAGGTGTAGCTTTTTTCGCTGTTGTAATACGGG
>URRK01000198.1 GCA_900550315.1 uncultured Oscillospiraceae bacterium
CCGGAAGCCCCGCCGTCGCTGCCGCCGTGCCCGGCGTCTACCGTAATTTTAATGCCGTTTAGGGTGCCGCCGTATTTATTGGCTGCGGCCTTGGCGTGCACGGGGTTTAAAAAGGTAAATACTAAATCGCCGGAACTGTTATAATCGGCTGTCCAGCCGTAAAAGGCCCCGGTTCGCTTTAAGTAAAACCGCAGCGTGCAGTCGCCCGAATTTTGAATAACCTGAACCCTGCTGAACAGCGGATTATTGGCTAAATTAATTTTTTCGCTGTTTTTAACGCCGGCGGCGTAGCAAAGGGTAATATCAATGTAATTAAAAGTAACACTGGAAACCCGGCCCCGCTTATTTACATTGTTTAAATTGTACTTTTGCGGTAAAACATCCAGTAAAAAGGGTGCTTTCCAATCAACATCCAGCGTTAGCACCGAGCGGTGGCCGGATATTGCAAACGATTTTACCGAAACATTATTTTTGCCCGGCAGCGTTTTGGCGTAAGCCTTAACATTGGCGCCGCTTTTACTTTTGGCGTAAACACGCCGGCCGCAGCGCAGCTTGTAGTAGGTTCCGCCGGATTCGGGGTCGTAAACCGTTTTGGGGCTGCAGTAGTCAATGGTACCTTTAGGGAAATAGTTGTTAAACGGCTGCGAATAATCATCTACCGTTTTGCCGCTAAAGGTTTCGGCCTGGTATTTTGTAACCTCGGCCACATAGCCGCTGCCAACATTAATGTAGCCGCCGCCCGAGGGGGTTACGCCGGTATCGCTATCACGAATACTGCTGGGCAGCGTTGTTTTACGAACGGTAATTTTACCGCCGGTGGCCGATTCAGTTACGCCGTTATGCGTGCCCTTAAAGGTAACCTTACCTAAAGAGGTATCCTTCGCGTAGCCGTCCGGCAGGGCAAAGCTGCCGGTGTAGTAAATAAATTCCGAACCCTGCGTTTCCTCGGCACCGGCGCTAAGCTGAACGGTTGAGCCGTTAAGCGTGGCCGTAACCTTACTGCCGCTGCGAGCCAGCGCTTTAACCACCAAGGTAGAGCCGCCGTCTAACTTTAAGGCGGAGCTTGGCGCAACCTCTTTAATAACCACATAGCGGTAGTTTATTTGAAAGGTTTCGGTGCTGCCCTTGTGCGTAAAGGCAAAGGTATTGTTGCCGCGGTTTAATTTTTTCTCAAAAACAAAATAGCCGTACTCGTTGCGCTCAACCTCTTTGCCGTTTAGGGTTAGCTTAAATTTCGGGTCGCTGGCGCCGTTGAAGGTAATTTTATCCTCAAAAACGGTAAAGCTGCGTTTGGCCGGCGCGGTAAAGCTTAGGTTGGTTAAAATGTAATCGTTTCCGTAATCGCCGGCAATGTAATCTAAGGTGGCGGCAGCTGCCTCGGAATTCTTTGTTTCCAAGGCCTTTAGGCTGTCTACACAAAATACATAGCGGTTTAAGCTATTTAAGCATTTTAGCTGGCGCGCCAATTGGTCGGGGTTTTTCCAGGCGCCTTGCTGCTTTACGGCCGCCGTGCCGGAGAGTATGTACCCAATATTGCAGCTGGTTGGCAGCTGCTCACTCCACCATTTTGCAACCGTTTCAAACGGTATATCTTTTGCGTCAATAGTGGTATCAGCCCGCACAAAAACGGTATCAAAATAGCCTTGCTTGGCCCAGGCCAGCACATCGGCATTTTCATCCCGCAACAGCTGATTTTGTGCCTTTACCGCCATGCCGTTTTGTAATAGGTCAGATGTGGCGTAAACATCGTTACAAATTAACCCCAAATACAGCGCCGGGTTGGCCTCACGAACCGCTTTGCAAGCGGCCTGCACCGCGTTGCTCAGCACACCCTGGCTGTAAGCGGTGTAGCCGTTTAAATTGCCGGTTTTAAGGTACTCGGCGTAATCGGCCCCTTTTTTGTTGCGGGTGTACCCGGTTAGCATTAAGCCGGAAAGGTCGGCCGTTTTGGCCAGCGCCCCCACCTTTTGGCAGGTGCTGCTCAAGGCGCTTTGCGTTACAAGCTCGGGGTTTAATTGGCTTACATCTACCGTAGCAAAAATGCTGATCTGCTTAAATTTTGCAAGGGCTAAGATTTCGTGAAAGGCGGCGGCGCCGGTTTCGGTGTCGGTTAGTAATCCGCCGCTTTTGTTAAGGGAAAGGAACAGGGTTGTAAGCCCTTTTTCGGCTGCGCTGTTAACTGCAGCCGAAAGCTCTGCCTGCGGGTTTTCGGCGTTATACTCTACCCCCGCGGTTAACCCGGCCGCAAAAATTTTTTGCGGGGCGGTGGTTTGCTGCCCGGCGGCACTGCTGCTTTGCTGGGCGGGCGATTCGGCGTTGGCAGCAGTTTCGGTGCCGCTGCCGGAACTTTCAGCGCTTTGGTTTTTGCTTTCATCGGTTACCCCCTCCTGCTCTGGCACCGACTGCGAAACAACGGTTTTATTTTTGGTAACCAAGGCTGAAAGGTGCCGCCCCCAGCCTTGCAGAATGCCAAAATGGTACAAAATGCTGCCGCCCATTACCAGCAGCGCTGCCAACAGCAGTACTCCCGGCCAAACCGGAAAACGCTTTGGCCTGCGGCGGCGTTTTTTTAAGGCCTTCTCCTTCTCGTCTAACCCGTTTATAAAATCGTCAATAAACTGTTGGGTCTGCTCTTGCTCATTATTAAAATTGTTTTGTTCTTCCCTCAACGGTTCCACCTCAAAAAATCCTGCTTATTTTAGTTGTTCCAGCGCCAATTTCAGCGCTTTGTTTTCGCTTTGGTGCGCAGCGTCAGCTTTCACTAAGTCGCCGTACGAAAAATTAATTACCCCGCTGCACCCGGCTGCGGCGGCGTCCTTTGTTTGGCGTGCCAGCAAATTGCCGGAGCAATAATCGGCTTTGTCGTTTGTACTGCCAATTTTGTACCCCGCAAGGCCAATGTAAAGCTGAACGCCGGGTGCCCGCTTTAAGCTGCACCAGCCTTTTAATAATTCGGCGTATTGCACAGCCTTGGTGGGGTTACTGTAACCCCAGTACAGCTGTGGGGCTAAGTAATCTACATATCCTGCGGCGGTAAGCCACAGTTTTAAATCGGCATACTGTTGGGTGTAGTTTTTATCGTTATATCCGTTTGGCAAATGGCCCGAGGGGCTAACGCCGAATTTTACCCCGTACTTTTTGCAAAGGCGCCAGGTGCTGCTAATTAAAATATTAACATTGTTGCGGCGCCAGTTTTCCAGCGTTGTTTTTTTGCCGCTGGCGGCGTAGGTTTTTTGGTCAAATTCAGCGCCGGTG
>URRK01000199.1 GCA_900550315.1 uncultured Oscillospiraceae bacterium
CGATTATTTTATTCGCGTTTTTAAAAAAGAAACCGGCTACACCCCCAACCAGTACCGCCTAAATATTTTAACCGACCGCGCCAAAAAACTGCTGCTTAAAACCGAGCTGAGCGTTAGCCAAATTGCTGAGCAGCTTGGCTTTGCCGACCCTTTGTATTTTAGCCACGCTTTTAAAAAACGGGTTGGCGTTAGCCCTGTTGGCTACCGAAAGCAAAAGTAAAAGGGACTTTTGGGTAAAACGGCCAAAGCTAAAAAGGCCTTGCCCAAAAAAGCTTAAACTTACACCTTAAAAGGGAAGAAGCCGCTTTAAAAGCGGCTTTTGCTTACAAGGCATTTTTACATAGTGCCTTTACCGTTGGTTGGCAAAAGGCTGCGGCGTAGCCGCAAAAAATGCCAACGGGTTTGTTGTTTTTTATTTTGATTTGTAAGTGAAAACCCCGCTGCTTTTTGCAGCGGGGTTTTTCAGGCAAAAATTTATTTAATCACTTTTTTAGAGCGATCAACATAGGTGGTGTGCAATACCTCATGTGCCTTGTGGCTACCCGGTTTTTCAAAGTAATCTTTGTAAATTTCTTTGATCATGGGGTTTTCGTGAGATTTGCGAATGGTTTTTCCGGCGTCGTCATTATAAAGGGCTGCGGCACGCAGGGATTTATAATCGGTAAAGCTGCGAACAGCTGCCGGCTGGTGGGGCTGGCCGCCGCCGTTAATGCAGCCGCCTGGGCAACCCATAATTTCAATAAAGTGGAACTGCTCGCCGTTGTTTACCCGCTGTAACAGGGTGTGCGCTGCAGCGGCGCCGCTGGCAACCGCAACTTTAACATCCATGCCGGCAACATTTAAGGTGGCCTCTTTAATAGGGGCGTTGCCGCGAACAGCGTTAAAGTTTACATCGTCCAGCTCTTTGCCGGTTAGGGTTTCTACCGCGGTACGCAGCGCTGCCTCCATAACGCCGCCGGTAACGCCGAAAATAACAGCGGCGCCAGTACTTTCGCCAAGCGGGTTATCAAACTGCTCGTCGGGCAGCAGGTTAAAGTTAATGGCGGCCTTTTCAATCATGCGGGCCAGTTCGCGCGTGGTAATAGAAATATCTACATCCGGCACGCCGGCGGCCGATTGATCGTCACGGTCTACCTCAAACTTTTTAGCGGTACAGGGCATAACCGAAACGCTAACAATATCTTTCGGGTCAATGCCGTTTTTCTCGGCGTACCAGGTTTTAATCACTGCGCCAAACATTTGCTGCGGAGATTTGCAGGAGGAAAGATTTTCGAGCATATTGGGGTGGTAGGTTTCGCAGAACTTAATCCAGCCCGGAGAGCAGGAGGTGATTAGCGGCAACTTTCCGCCGTTTTGCACCCGGTCAATAAACTCGTTGGCCTCCTCCATAATGGTAAGGTCGGCAGCAAAGTCGGTATCAAAAACCTTATCAAACCCTAAGCGGCGCAGGGCGGCAACCATTTTGCCCTCAACATTGGTGCCAATTGGCAAATCAAAACATTCGCCCAGCGTTGCGCGAATAGAGGGGGCGGTTTGCACTACAACATGCTTGGTGGGGTCGGCCAAAGCCTCAAACACCTTCGCAGTATCGTCCCGCTCGGCCAAAGCGCCGGTGGGGCAGCTAACAATGCACTGCCCGCAGGAAATGCAGGCGGTATCGTTCAGCGGGCGCTCAAACGCACAGCCAATAGAGGTTTTAAAGCCGCGGTTATTGGGGCCAATAACCCCAACATATTGCTGTCGGCAGGCAGCCACGCAGCGGCGGCACAAAATACATTTGTTGTTGTCGCGAATCATGTGCGGGGCAGAATCGTCAATTTTGTACTCGTTGCGGAAACCGTCGTACTTGCCGGCGTCCTCAACACCCAGCTTTTTGGCAAGGGTTTGCAGCTCGCACTTGCCGCTGCGGGTGCAGGAAAGGCAGCTGCGGTCGTGCGCCGAAAGAATAAGCTCCAGCGTTTTTTTGCGGGCCTCCAGCACGCGGGGGGTGTTGGTGAAAACCTCCATTCCCTCTGAAACCGGGTAAACGCAGGCAGCCATTAAAGAGCGTGCACGGGCAACCTCAATAACGCAAATGCGGCAGGCGCCAATTTCGTTTAAACCTTTTAGGTGACACAGGGTTGGAATTTCTATTCCTAATTGGCGGGCAGCCTCTAAAACCGTGGTGCCCTCCGGCACGCAAACATCCATGCCGTTGATTTTTAAATTTACATTAGCCATGTTCAGCACACTCCTTTCTTATTCTTTAATAATTGCGCCAAAGCGGCATTTTTCAATACAGGCGCCGCACTTAATACACTTAGAAGTATCAATAATGTGCGGGGTTTTAACCGCGCCGGAAATAGCGTTAACCGGGCAGTTACGCGCGCAGGCGGTACAGCCTTTACATTTATCGGCAACAATTTTAAAGGAAAGAAGCTTTTTACATACGCCGGCAGGACATTTTTTGTCTACCACATGGGCAATGTATTCATCGCGGAAATACTTTAAGGTAGAAAGAACCGGGTTGGGCGCGGTTTGGCCTAAGCCGCAAAGGGAGTTATCCTTAATGTAGTAGCAAAGCTCCTCCATTTTGTCTAAATCCTCCAGCGTGGCTTTGCCCTCGGTAATTTTGGTTAGCATTTCCAGCAGGCGGCGGGTACCAATACGGCAGGGGGTACATTTACCGCAGGATTCATCTACCGTAAACTCTAAGAAGAATTTTGCAATGTCTACCATGCAGTTATCTTCGTCCATAACAATTAATCCGCCGGAGCCCATCATAGAGCCAATGGCAATTAAGTTGTCATAATCAATCGGAACATCTAAGTTCTCGGCCGGAATACATCCGCCGGAGGGGCCGCCGGTTTGGGCCGCCTTAAACTTTTTGCCGTTGGGAATACCGCCGCCGATTTCCTCTACAATTTCGCGCAGGGTGGTGCCCATAGGAACCTCTACCAGGCCGGTATTGTTAATTTTACCGCCCAAGGCAAATACCTTGGTGCCCTTAGATTTTTCAGTACCCATGGAGGCAAACCAATCGGCCCCATTTAAAATAATTTGCGGAATGTTGGCGTAGGTTTCAACATTGTTTAAAATGGTGGGCTTACCAAAAAGGCCCTTAACCGCCGGGAACGGGGGGCGGGGCCGCGGCTCGCCGCGCTTGCCCTCAATAGAGGTCATTAACGCGGTTTCCTCGCCGCAAACAAACGCGCCGGCGCCAAGGCGCAGGCCAATATCAAAATTAAAGCCGGTGCCAAAAATGTCGTTAC
>URRK01000200.1 GCA_900550315.1 uncultured Oscillospiraceae bacterium
GTTTTATATTCCTGCAATCTACCGCCCCCTTGGCCAAAAACGGCCGCCGCCCAAAGCCCGCGGCGCCCAAGCGTTGTTACATTAGCCCGCGCGAGCCACTACAAAAAGGTAACAAAAATATACATTATATTATAGCATTACCGCAAAGCAATAGCAACCAAAAATGTTTAAATTTACACATTTTTCACGCTTTTTTGCGCCCAAAAGCCCCTTTTGCTTGCCCGTTAAATACCCCCACCGCAAAAAACTGTTGCAATTACCCCCAAATTATACTATAATCTTAGTACGAATAAGGTGTTTTTTTCGGGCTGCAAGGCATTGCCAAAGCCCTTGGCAACAAATATTTGTAATTTGGGGGTCTACCTTTGATTTGGCACAGCGCACCGCTAAGCGATGTTTTAAACGAACTAAAAACCGGCAGTGAAAACGGGCTTTCGCCCGCCGAAGCCGCCGAACGCCTGCGCAAGGTTGGGTTAAACCAGCTTAAAGCGGAGGAAAAATCCTCCCCTTTTCGGCACCTGCTCAGTCGGCTTGCCGATCCGTGGTCTATTTTATTAGTACTGGCCGTTGTTGTTACCATTATTATTAACCTTATTACGGGCAGCGGCTCTTGGTGGGAGCCAATTTTAATTTTAGCCGTACTGCTGTTAAACGCCGCCTTTACCGCCATTTTTAAGCAAAAGGCCGAACGGGCGCTTAGCAGCCTAAACGCCGGGGTTAAAAGCACGGCGCAGGTTTTGCGCGGCGGCAAACAAATGGCAGTTAGCTCTGAGCTATTGGTTCCGGGCGATATTGTTTTGCTTTCGCAGGGGGCTCTTATTCCGGCCGACGGCCGGCTGTTGGAATGTACGGGTTTAAGCTGTGATGAATCGGCCCTAACCGGGGAAAGCGCCCCTTGCGAGAAGGACGCCGCCGTTTTGCCCGACGACATTACCCCGCTGGACGGGCGGCGCAACATGGTATACATGGGCTGCACGGTTTTACACGGCACCGCTGTTTTTGCGGTTACCGACACCGGGCTTAGCGCTGAATACGGCAAGCAGGTTTTGTTGGCGCGCCAAAATGCCGAGGCCAATTTACCGGCAAAAAAACGGTTAGATTCTATTTGCCGCGCCGTTAGCGTTGGGGCGGCGTTGGCCGGGCTGTTGCTTTTTATTTTGCTGTTTGCCTTTACAAGCCAGGGCGCCGAAACCTTTGCGGCGGCCTTTGTGGCAAGGCTAATGCTTTCGGTTGCGTTTGTTGTTGCCATTTTGCCCGAAAGTATTTCGGTTATTTTTACCGTTTCTATTGCGCAGGGCATTTTAAAAATGGCCCGGCAGCACGCGGTGCTGAAAAATATTTCTAAAATAGAAAATTTGGCGGCGGTTAGCGTTATTTGTGCCGATAAAACCGGCACCATGACCCAAAACAAAATGCAGCTTAGGCAGATTTTTGACGGCAACGTTACGGTAGATTTAAAAACAACCGAGCCTACCGAGAATATGAAAACCCTACTGCAAATGGGCGCATTATGCTGCGACGCCAGCGTTGAGCTGACCTCCTCGGGCAAGCAATTAAAACGCGGGGACGCCACCGAAGCAGCCATTGTTGCCGCCTGCCTAAAATATTGCGGATTACAAAAGCAGGAGCTGGAAAACACCTACCCCAGAATGTACGCCGTTCCGTTTGATTCGCAACGCCAGCTAATGACAACGGTAAACATGATTAACAACCGGCACTACGCCATTGTAAAAGGCGCACCGGATAAGCTTTTGGCCTGTTGCACAACCGGAAATTTTGAAGCGGCAAAAGCGCAGATAGAGGCATTTTCGGCCAATGCGCTGCGTGTCATTGCCGTTGGCATGAAACCGTTAGACGCCTTAGACGCCAACCCAACGGCCGAAAGCATGGAATGTGATTTAACCCTAATGGGCATTTTTGGGTTAGGCGACGCCATTCGGGAGGATACGGTTAACGCCCTGCAAAGCTGCGAAAGCGCCGGTATTCGCACCGTTATTTTAACCGGCGATAACCGCATTACCGCCGAGGCCGCCGGCAAACAGCTTGGCATTTTAAAAGGCGACCTACACACTGCGACCGGCGAGCAGCTTGCCGCATTGACTGATGAGGATCTGTGCGCGGCGGTTTCTAAAATCGGGGTCTACTCCCGGTTAGACGCAGCCGGCCGCGACCGCGTAATAAAGGCCTACCGCGACCGCGGAGAGGTTGTTGCCGTTACGGGCGACGAAGTGCGCGATTCTTTAGCCCTTAAAACCGCCGATGTTGGCTTTGCTTTAGGCCAAAAAGGCACCGATGCTGCCAAAAGCTCGGCCGATGTTGTTTTAACCGACGACAGCTTTTCGGCCGCCGTGCAAACAGTTGCCCTTGCCCGCAACACCCTAAGTAACATAAAGCGGGCCATTGGCTTTTTGTTTAGCAGCAATTTGGGTGAATTAATTTTTATGCTGCTGGGCGTTGTTTTATTCCGACTGCCGCCGCTTACCGCTTTGGGCCTGCTTTGGATCAATTTAATTACCGACTGCGCCCCAGCGGTTGCCTTAGCCACCGTTGCGCCAACTAAAATGACTATGCACCAAAAGCCCACCGAGCGGGGTCGCTGGTTTGGCGCTGCATTACAGCCGCTGTTAGCGCTGCAGGGCGCTGCCATTGCCGCCGTAAGCCTAATTGCCTTTGCAGTTGGCAAAGCCACCTCGCCGGAGGTTGGAATTTCTGCCGCTTTATTCACCTTAGGGCTTTCTCAACTATTCGGCGCCGTAAACACCCTTTCCAACAGCCCGCTATTTTTGGCAAAGCCGCGCCTTAGCCTAACCGCCAACGCCGCGTTTTTGTGCGGCCTGCTGCTTTTGCTGCTTTCGGCCTTTACGCCGCTGGCAAGCCTGTTTGGCGGCTGCGTACTGCCGGCCGGCACCGGGTTTACCTGCTTTGCCCTTGCGGCTGCTGTGCCCGTAACCGGCGAGCTGATTAAGTTAGCCCGCACCTACTTGTTAAAACCCGGCCGTTAAAAGGTAAACAAGCAATTTAAAGCTCTATTGTAAAAAAATAAAACGAACGCCTGCCCCCGCAACTTAAAATTAGCTGCGGGGGCAGTTTAAAACCAGTTTCATTTTAAAAACCAAGGGGGTACCGAATTTTACTCAAAAATCGGTTCAAAATTTTCAATGGCGTGCATCAGCTTGGGGTGGCGAATTATAAAATGAATGGCCGGGTCTTTGTTTTTGGTAATTTGCACATACTG
>URRK01000201.1 GCA_900550315.1 uncultured Oscillospiraceae bacterium
GAAATGACCTGGAACACCTATGCCCACCTTTACCCCGCCGAGCAGGAAAAAGCGCTTGAAGTATTAGAAAAGCTTTGAAAATTCGTACAAAATTCGTACACGAAACAAAAAAAGCGCCTAAAATAGGCACTTTTTAAGCATTTGGTGGAAACAGGGGGGCTCGAACCCTCGACCTCACGGATGTGAACCGTGCGCTCTAACCAACTGAGCTATGCTTCCGTTTACGCAAACTATTGTAGCACACTTTTTTAAAAAAATCAAGTGCAAACTGTTTTACCGAAAGCCAATGCTTAAATGCCAAATGTAATTTGCTAAAAAGCCGGCCGCTACAGCGCTAAGAACAGCAATATTCACCCATTTTTTTAAAAACAAACGGCCGTTTTTTAAAATAAAAAGAACCAGCAGCGGCACACTCCAAAACATGGCGTTATAATAAAACGCTTTGCGAAACTCCCCACGCAAGGCCGAAAGCCAGGCCCTGGTCATTCCGCAGCCGGGGCACGGAAGCTGAAACAGCCTTTGCCAAACGCAGCCTACATCGGCAAAATAAAACAAAAGCAAAAATAAAGCCAAAAACACAGCCGGTAAAAGCTTACCGGCTGCAATTTTTTTAAAGCACCAATTTTTCATGCTGCGCTTAAAGGTTTAGTCTTTCAGCGGAATACCGTTGGCGTCTTTGTTAATGTTTCCGCAAAGAATTAAAATGCCCTCAACAAAGCCCCAAATAGCGCCTGCACCAAAGCAAAGGCTTAGGAAAATTTGGGCAATGGCCTTGCCGGTGTAGCCCAAATAAAAGTTATGTATGCCAAGGCCGCCTAAGAAAATGCCGAACAAACCGGCTGCTAATTTAGATTTTTGCATTGCCGGGTCGTAAACCGGGGCCTGGTGCACAGCAAAGCCGCACTGCGTACATACCGCTGCGCCGGGGGCTAACGGTTGGCCGCAATTTTGGCAAAAGTTTGCGCCCTGCCCGGTAGCAACGCCGCACTTAACGCAAACAGCAGCGTTGGGATCCATTTGATTACCACAATTTTTACAATACATAAACCACAACTCCTAAATTGTTTTAAAATAAAATCCAACCCTCTGCCGTTAACCGCGCGCGTTATAATCTGCACAAAGCAAATTCATGGATTTTAAAAGCTTATAGCTGTAAACCAGCGGGCCAACAACAATGAAGGCCCCCAGCACATTCCAGCCCCAAAAGGAGCCCGCGCCAAAGCTGTACGGAATGTTTCTGCGCTTTAGCTCGTTGCCAATTCTTTTAGAAAGGCCGTGATACCAAATTAAAGGGTAAATGCCTAAGGTGAGCCAGGAAAAAACAAAGTACATTAAACAGTAATGCACGGTTTTTTTGCCGTCGTACCGGCTGGCAATGGTGTTAATATCTGACGATATGCCGGAAAGCACCACAATGCCGTAAATGCCAAAGGTGATGAGAGAAAGCAAAATGAACTTAACTAAGCTGCGATTCATTTTTAACGAAACACGCGTTACAGGCGCCTGGGCAAAATTTGCCGCATTTTGTTGATACTCCACTAAAAAACCACCTTTCAAAAATGACGGTTAAAGCACTCTGCAATAAAAGTATATAGGAAACAGGCGGTGTTTGTCAATAGTATTTTTTTAATTCGCGCAGATTTTTTTGCAATTTTTGCAGCCCTTTACACAAAAAGAAAACCAAGACTGATATTTTAACAAAATTGGCACAAAATAAAGGTAAATTATTTGAAAGGGGAATTTAAATGACCAAAAGCTGTATGAGTTTTGTAAAGGGCATGGGCGCCGGGATGGCGGCCGGTGCCGCGGCGGTAATTGCCGGCAAAATGGTAATGCAAAATAAAAGCTCGCGCCGTGCCTTAACCAAGGGCACCAGCAAGGCCTTTCGCGCCGTTGGCGACTTTGTAGAAGGGGTTCAAACCCTGCTAAAATAACGCCTAAAGTTGGCAGCGGAAACCCCGGTTTAAGCCGGCAAAGGCCAGCCTTACCGTGGCGCGCACCGCCTAAAAAAAGCTGCTTGCCAAGGCAAGCAGCTTTACATACATTTTAATTTTGCGATTTTAAATTATTCTACCGGCGTTTTTTGAATAAACAAAACGCCTAAGGTGTTCGGCCCGCAGTGGTAGCGCCGGCACGGGTAATAAATACCTCGTTAAACGGGGCAAGCTCTTTTACCAAGGCGGCAATTTCCTCGGCAATTTTGGGGTCGCAGCCCGCGTGCGTAATAAATACCCGGTTTAGGTAAAGGTTATCCGGGTTTTCCAGCCGCTCCTTAGCGTAGGTTTTTAAAACCTCAGCAAATTTGCCGCGATATTTTTTGGCAACGCCCATGGCGCCGTTTTTAACCTCAATGCAGGGCTTTAGCTTTAAAAGGTTTGCCCCTAAAGCAGCCAGGGCGGAACAACGCCCACCCTTATGTAAAAATTCTAAGGTATCAATTACAAACGAGGCGTTTACATTGGCGCGTAACCGCTCTACTTCGGCAATAATCTCTTTAGCCGATTTTCCCTGCTCGGCCAAATCGGCCGCGGTAAGCACCAGCAGCCCCACCCCGGTGGAAAGGTTGCCGCTGTCTACCACATAAACATTGTTAAACGATTCCGCCGCAATACAGGCATTTTGGTAATTCACCGACATAGAGGAGCTAATGGTAAAAAAGATGAGCTCGTCGGCGTCTTTTAAATTCTGCTTAAAAAATTCCTCATGCTCGGCAACATTGGTGGCCGAGGTTTTAGAAAGCAGACCGGTTTTTTCGTGGTAGGCGTATAAATCGTCCGGCGTAATGTTCACCCCGTCTAAAAAGGTTTCGTCCCCAACATTTATACGAAAAGGGTTTAGGTTAATATGGTAGCGCTCGCACAGCTTCGGGCCAAGATCGCAGCTGCTGTCGCAGGTAATAACAACTTTATTGGACATTTTGTAAATCCCCTTACCTTACATTAAAATAGCGCAAAACAAATTGCAGGGTAATTATAACATTTTTAGCCCCCGTTTGCAAGGTGTTTTTTGCAAATAAACGGCGGCGCCCTGTTTTAACGCCCTTTATAAAACAATTTGACCCCAAAAGCAGCGGTACAAAGCCCAAATAAGCAAAAAAATTTAAAAAGGTAAAATTTTTCCTTGACTTTTTAAAAAAATGCGGTATAATATTATTTGTTACGATTTTGCGGAATTGTGTAACGGTAGCACGACAGACTCTGACTCTGTTTGTTGGGGTTCGAAT
>URRK01000202.1 GCA_900550315.1 uncultured Oscillospiraceae bacterium
TTGGCTCCTTTGGCAAGGTTAGCCCCTTCGGCAAGGTTAGCCCCTTCGGCAAGGTTAGCCCCTTCGGCAAGGTCTGCTTTCTCGGTAAGGTCTGCTTTCTCGGTAAGGTCTGCTTTCTCGGTAAGGTCGGTCCCCTCGGCAAAATCGGTTTTCTTTGTTTTTTCAGAAAAATCGGCTGCGCTGCCGATGCAAAGCAGCCAGGAATCCTCTTTTTTACAAAGCAGAGCGGTTGCCCGGTTTTGGGGGTCAAGCTGCTGCCATGCAGTTAAAAACGGGTAACCGGTGCCGTAGGCAAAAAGGTCGGCGGCAATTTTGGTGCCAACGCTGCCCGGCGGCACCGAAAGATTGTTTAAATTTTGTAAAAGCTTTATCATGCGTTATTGTAAAGTAATATAAAATATGAAATACCTTTTAAGGCAACCTTTTAAAGCGCCAAAAGCGCTGAAGTTTGGTGGGTTTTACACCCGGGGCGGCAAAAAACCTAACCCCTGTTTTTGTTTTTAAAGGCTGCAAAGCTTTGGCAGCAGCGCTGCGGCAAGGGCTTGCAGAGCCTTGCAATCTTCAAAGCTGGCAACGCCGGAGGGGGAGTGAATGTACCGGCAGGGTAACGAGAGCGCCAGCGTGCGCACCCCCGCGCCGGAAAGCGAGATAGCCCCCGCGTTATTGCCGCCCGCAACGGCGTTTTTGGTTTGCACGGCAATTTTTTGCTCGGCAGCGGTGGCAAGGGCCAGCTCAAACAGCTCGCGGTCGTACAGGGTGGCGCGGTCCATAAACGAAACAACCGCGCCGCCCCCGGCAAGGCAAACGGCCTTTTCGGGCGGAGTGTCGGCAATGTCGTTCGCGGTGGTGGCCTCCAGCACCAGGGCAATGTTGGGCTGTACGGTAAAGGCGGCGGTTTTGGCACCGCGGCAGCCAAGCTCCTCCTGCACGGTAAAGGTGGCGTAATAATCGTACTCGGCCGGCTGGCTTAACAGCTGCATAAGCAGCGCGCAGCCCACACGGTCGTCTAACGCTTTGGCCTTAACAAAATTGCCCTCAAGGGGGGTAAATTCGCTTTCAAAGGTACCGCAGTCCCCAGGCTGCACTAAGGTTAGTGCTTCCGCCCGGTTTGCGGCGCCAAAATCAATGGTTAGATCCTTTTGCGTAAAGGGGTTTTTGCGCTCCTCGGCCGAGGCTAAGTGAATGGGCTTTGCCCCAATAACCCCCAAGTGGCCGTTTACCAACACCCGCTTGCAAACAAGGGTCTCGGGCAAAATGCCGCCCAGCGGCTCAAACAGCGCAAAGCCGCTTTCGGTAACGGCGGTAATAATAACGCCTACTTCGTCTAAATGCGCGTCTAACATCACGCGGTTTTTGGGGCGTTTTTTACCCTTTTTAAAGGCAATAATGTTGCCGTTTAAATCTTTTTCGGCGGTGCAGTAGGGGGCAATTTTTTGTAAAATATAATCGGCCGCAGGCTGCTCGCTCCCGCTGGGGGCGTTTAGGCAGCACAGGGCTTTTATAAGTTCGTTCAGCGGTTCCATAACTTCAGCACCCCTCCTTACAAAACTGGGCTAACAGGTTGGCAACGGCGGCAAGGTCGTTTAGGTTAATTACCTCGCACGGGGTGTGCATATTTCGCAGCGGAATGGAAACAAGGCCGGCCGCCATGCCGCCGCCGGTTACCGAAAGCACATCGGCATTGGTGGAGGTGTTAGAGCCCATAACCTCTAAGGTAAAGGAAATGTTATTTTGCTTTGCCAGCCGCTTTAAAGCGGCGGTGACTTTGCCGCTTAGTACCGGGGAAACGCCCACCATGGCACCGGTGCCCAAAACGGCGGTATGCTCCGGCTCGCAGCCGGGAAAATTGCCAAAGCTAACATCTACCGAAACGGCGCAGCCCACCTTGCCCAGCAGGGCAAAGCCGCCCGTTTTAGCGCCGCGGCAGCCCAGCTCCTCGCCGTTTGTTAGCAAAACGGTAACCGGGCGGCCGCCTTTTTGCGCGGCGGCCTTTTGGGCGGCCAGCAGCACAGCGGCAACCCCGCTGCGGTTATCTAACGCTTTGGCGGTAACGCAGCTGCCGGCCAGGGCGGCGGCGGGGGCGCAGAACACGGCAAAGTCCCCCGGGCGCACTAAATTGGCGCCGGCTTTGCCAGTATCAATTTTTAAATCATTAAACGCGGCAACCTTACTGCCGCTGCTTAGGTGGGGCGGCACGCTGGTAAAAACGCCGGGCACCGGCCGCTGCCCCAAAACGGTAACGGGGGTGCCGGCTAAAATGCGGCTATCTACCGAGCCAACAGGGGCAACAGTTAAAAAGCCGTTTGGGTGAACGTGGGTTACGGTAAAACCAACCTCGTCTAAATGCGCCTCCAGCAAAACCGGCTCCCCGGTGCCGGGCACGGCTGCAATAAGGCGGCCGGGGCTGCGGGTTACGGCCGCAAAGGGTGCTAAAAATTCTTCGGCTACGGCAAAGGCGTTTTCTACCGGGCCAAGGCAGGGGGCGTTACAAAGGTTAAATAATAATTGTTGCATACAAACCCCTTAACCTTTTAGCGCGTTTACCAGCTTTTTAAAAGCGGTGCCGCGGGCAGCAAAGTTTGGAAAAGCGTCAAAACTGGCGCAGGCGGGGCTAAGCAAAACCGTGTCGCCCTCTACGGCGTTTTCGGCAGCTTTGGCCACGGCCTGTTCCATGTTGCTAACGTGCACAATGGCGGGGTTAAAGCCCATGTAGTTAGGGTCGGCCTTAATGGCTTTTTCAATTTTTTCGGCGGTGGGGCCGCTCAGCAGCAGCAGCTTAACCTTTTCAATAATATAAGGCACCATAGGCTCAAAGGGAATGTGCTTATCGTACCCGCCGGCAAGCAGAACAATGTTTTTGTTAAACGATTTTAAGCCGGCAATGGTACGGGTGGGGCTGCTGGCAATAGAATCGTTGTAATATTTAACGCCGTTCAGCTCCCGAACAAATTCAATGCGGTGCTCCACGCCTTGGAACTCGTGGGCCACGGCGCGGATCTCCTCGGCTCCTACATAGCCCCAAACGGCCGAAATGGCAGCCAAGTAATTATCTACATTATGCTCGCCCATAATGGCAATTTCGCTTTTGTGCATAATAGGGGCGTTAATGCCGCGGTAGCTTACAACCAGGTTACCGTCGGGGTCTAAATAAGCGCCGTTTTTTACCCGTTTGGTCATAGAAAAATTCAACATCTGGCCGCGC
>URRK01000203.1 GCA_900550315.1 uncultured Oscillospiraceae bacterium
AACGGTTTTACCTGTTCCGTGCGGCAGTACAACAGCACCACGGATCTGCTGATCAGCGTGACGTCCATCACAACCTGTACGGATGTGAAGCTCGATGGTCTCGTCAAACTTTGCTGTAGCGTTTTCTTTTACAAGTTTGATTGCATCTGCACTCTCATACTGAACTGTTCTGTCGACTTTTTTCGCTCCATCGACATATCTTTTTCCTCTTTTCATGAATTATAACCTCCTGTGGTTGTATCGGGAGAGGACCCTCCCACTTATATTTGTTAATTAGTCCTCAGCTACAGTAACACCCATACTTCTTGCTGTACCTTCGATCATGCTCATAGCACTCTCTAAGGATGCTGCATTTAAGTCTGGCAGCTTAAGTTCTGCGATTTCTTTTACGAAATTTTCAACGCTGAAAGCTACACCGTTGCCAATAATATTAGTAATATTCTGATGAAATACACCGGATGGAAGCTGATGCAAAGCAAATTTGCCATATTCGTTTACGATAGTATGACCTGCATTTGCACCGCCCTGAAAGCGCACAACAAGGTCGCACCCGCCTGCCAGCATATCGGTAATTTTGCCTTTGCCCTCGTCGCCCCAATTGGCGCCGACTACTGCTTTAACCATAATAAAATAGCTCCTTTTGCCAAACGGCCATGATTAACTTTATTATACTATACTTTGCGCCGTTATTCAAGAAATTTTAAACAAAATTACGCTGAACTTGATTTTTAGTTGAAATTGTTGTTTTTTAATAGTATAATAGGGTAAAAGAAAGGGGCAAGCGGCGTGACTTTAGTGATTTTTGGCTCGGCTAAAAAAAACGGCTTTACCGGGCAGCTGCTGCAGCGGGAGCTAAGCCAAAACCGGGAAAAATACCCCGGCCCCGTTCGGTTTTTTTACTGCTTTGAGCATTTAATTGCCCCTTGCAGCGGCTGCGGCGAATGCCGCCGAACCGGCCGCTGCCGCCACGAAGATTTAACCGCCTTTCACCGCGATTTTTTGGCCGCAACGCAGCTTGTTTTTGCTTTTCCGGTTTACAACGGTTCGGTGCCCGCGCCGCTAAAGGCGCTGCTCGACCGTTTTCAGCCCTATTACGAGCTGCATTTTAAAGGCCAAAGCCCCTTTGCCCAAAAACGCCCGGTTACCGTGGTAATTACCGCTGGGGCCAAAAACACGGCGCCGCAGCCCCTGCTAAGCCAGTTAAAGCCGGTTTTTTCGGTTACCGGGGGGCAGCTGCAGCGCTGCCTGCTTTTAGCGGGAACCGATGGCAACAACCCTACCCTTACGGTGCTGAATAAGGATGAAGCTTTATGACCCAAAACGAACACAACGAATTTGATCGCATTGTTCCGCAGGAACTGTTTCAAAGCGGGCAGCTGCGGGTAATTATTTGCTACGCCTTAGCGGCGGTAAACCAGCCGGTGCCGGGCACCGAGCTTTCGCAGCTGCTGCACTACAACAATGTGGCTAATTATTTTGATGTGCAAACAGCCCTTTCGGAGCTGGAGCGCGACGGCCTTTTGGTAACGGAAAAAGACCTTTTAACCCTAACCGAAGAAGGGCGCTCGGCCGCCGAGACCCTGCGGGAGACCGTTTCGGCCCCGCTGCGCAAAAAGCTTTACAACGCGGTTGTTAAAATGCTGGGGCGCTACCGCAGCGCGCACGACACCTCGGTAGAGCTTACGCCAAACGGCTCGGGCTGGATGTTAAACTACCGCGTACAGGGGGAGCACAGCAATTTACTGGCTTTTCAAATTCAATTACCCAACGAGGCGCAGGCCTTAGCGCTAAAGGAAAAAATCAGCGCTGACCCTAAATATTACGGCGATATGCTTATACGGCTATTAACCGAAAATCGAGAGAACAATTAGCCAAGCGCGGCGCCCAAGCAAAGGGGTAAAGCGGCAGGGCCAAAGTGCCAAACACCGGGCGCTTTTGGCTTTGGGCAGGCTTAGGGCCTTAGCGGGCAAATCCGGCTGCTGCCGGCTTAAAATTTAAACTGGAGGAACAAAAATGAAAGTAATTGGCGTTGATGTTGGCGGGACCAAATGTGCCGTGACCGCCGGCTACACCGAGGGCAACAAGCTAACCATTTGCGATAAAAAGGGGTTTGCCACCGACACTTCAAAATCGGCCGACGAAATGATGGCGCAGCTGTTTGAAATTACCGAGGAATTTATAAAAACCTACGGGGCCGAGGTTATTGGCATTTCCTGCGGGGGGCCGCTGGACTCTAAAACCGGGACGATTATTTGCCCGCCGAACCTGCCGAACTTGCACCATTTTAACATTACCAAAGCCTTTAGCAACAAATTTGGCCTGCCCTGCCATTTGCAAAATGACGCCAACGCCTGCGCGCTGGCCGAGTGGCTTTACGGCGCGGGCGAGCGCTGCGAAAACATGGTATTTTTAACCTTTGGCACCGGGCTGGGCGCCGGGCTGATTTTAGACGGCAAGCTTTACGAGGGCACCAACGGCAACGCCGGCGAGGTGGGGCACATTCGCCTAAGCGAAAACGGCCCGGTTGGCTTTGGCAAGGCCGGCTCGTTTGAGGGGTTTTGCTCGGGCGGCGGCATTGCGCAGCTGGGCTACACCATGGGTCTGGCGGCATACCAGCGCGGCGAGCGCCCGCTGTACTTTGACCCCAAAACCGCGCCCGGCTCTATTACCGCAAAATCTATTGCCATTGCGGCCGAGCAGCACGGCGACAAAACCGCCATTGAGGTTTACCGCCGCTGCGGCGAGTATTTAGGCAAAGGTCTTTCTATTATTGTAGACCTGTTAAACCCGCAAAAAATTGTTATTGGCAGCATTTTTCAGCGCTCCCGCAACGGCATTTGGCCTGCCTGCGCCGAAATTATGCAGCAGGAGGCGTTAGATATTTCGCTGGGCTGCTGCGAGGTTGTTGCCGCACAATTAATTGAAAATATTGGCGATTACGCCGCCTTGACCGTAGGCGTTTACGGGCACGGATTAAAAGGAGAATAAAAAATGGAACCATTTTTTAAAGAAGTTACCGAGCTTACCACCCGTTACCCGGCGCTGGCCGAGCAGGCCGAAACTGTTCAAGCCGCGGCCGAGCTGGTAATTAACTGCTACAAAAACGGCGGCAAGGTTTTAATTTGCGGCAACGGCGGCTCCGCGGCCGACAGCACCCACATTGTAGGCGAGCTGATGAAAGGCTTTTTAAAAAAGCGCCC
>URRK01000204.1 GCA_900550315.1 uncultured Oscillospiraceae bacterium
GCGCGGTATACGGCGGGCCAGCAAGCTTTGCCGGTTTTGCCGTAACAGTAGTATAACCCAAAATGCCCGGTTTATTTTTTGGCGGCAACTTTTTTTATTTTGCAGCGGCCGCTTTCATTTTAATGCCGCTGCACGCAATTTTAAATGGCACAGGCACGCCGCCGCTGCCCAAAAAAACGCAGTTTTTTTAAAATTTCAATTTTAAAAAAACTGTGCCAAAAGCCCAAACACCCTTTAAAAGGAGCTGGTAAGCATTTCTATTTTTACAATTTCAGATCTACACCTCTCCTTTTCCGTAAACAAGCCCATGTCGGTTTTTCGCGGGTGGGAGCAATATACCGAGCGCCTGCAGCAGCACTGGTGCCGGCAGGTAAAGCCTGAAGACACCGTTGTACTGCCGGGCGATTTTTCCTGGGGATTAAAATTAGAGCAAACGCTGGCCGATTTTAAATTTTTAGAAAGCCTGCCGGGGCAAAAAATTTTGCTGAAGGGCAATCACGACCTTTGGTGGAGCACGGTAAGCAAGGTAAACGCCTTTTTTAAGCAAAACGGCATTAAAACCGTTACCCTGCTTTACAACAACGCCTTTCGGGTTGGGGAGTACACCGTTTGCGGCACCCGCGGCTGGATGTACGACCAAAGCTGCGACAGTAAGCTGCGCCTGCGAGAGGCAGGACGGCTGCAGCTTTCCCTTTCGGCTGCCGAGCAGCTGGGCGGGCAAAAGCTTGTTTTTATGCACTACCCGCCCGCCTACGGCGAGTTTGTTTGCACCGAGGTTTTACAAATCTTGCAGCAGCACGGTGTGCAAACGGTTTATTACGGGCACATTCACGGTGCGGGGCACGCAGCAACCGTACCTAAAATTCAAAACATTGCGCTGCGTTTGGTTTCGGCCGACACGCTGAATTTTTGCCCGCTGCAAATAACCCCTTAGCATCCATATCGTGGGTAAATTTTGTGCATTATTTGGTTAAAAAAATCAAATTAATCGTTAAAAACCACAAAATTACAAAAAAACCAAAAAAACAGTGGAAAATTCCGCTTAAATATGGTATAGTAGCATAGAACATTTATGTGGAGGTTTAACATAATGAGTTTAAAAGCATCAAACAAGGTTGATACCAACCGCTACGAGGTCGAGATCCTCATTAACGGGGAACAATTCCGCGCCGCTATTGAACAGGTTTACAAGCGCGACCGCAAAAAAATCAGCGTTCCCGGTTTCCGTAAGGGTAAGGCCCCGCTTGGCATTATTGAAAAATATTACGGTGAGGGCGTATTTTTTGAGGACGCCTTAAACCTGTTATATTCCGACGCCATTGACGACGCCGCAAAAGAAGCCAACTTAAAAATTGTAAACGACGAAATGAAGTTCGACTTAGTTTCGATTAGCAAGCAGGACGGCGTAGACTTTAAAGTTACCTTTACCACCTACCCCGAAATGGAAGTTGGCACCTACAAGGGCTTAAAGGCCGAAAAGCTTATTAGCGAGGTTACCGAGCAAGAGGTGCAGGAAGAATTAAACCGCATGGCCGACCGTAACTCCCGCATGGTAGAGGTAAAAGACCGCGCAGCCGCCAAGGGCGACAGTGTTGTAATTGACTTTGAAGGCTTTACCGACGGCAAAGCTTTTGAGGGCGGCAAGGGCGAAAGCTACACCTTAGAGCTGGGCTCCGGCCAATTTATTCCCGGATTTGAGGACCAAATTATTGGCCACAACGCCGAGGAGGAATTTGAAGTTAATGTTACCTTCCCGGAGGAGTACGGCGAAAAATCCTTAGCCGGCAAACCGGCCACCTTTAAGGTAAAGCTGCACGAAATTAAAGTAAAAGAGCTGCCGGAGCAGGATGACGAATTTGCCAAAGACGTTAGCGAATTTGACACCTTAGACGCTTTAAAAGAGGATTTAAAAAAGAAGGCCTTAGAGCGCAAAGAAAAGGCCGCGAACGACGACGTTGAAAATCAACTGTTAGACCAGCTGATTGAGGGCTTAAAGGGCGATATCCCCGAGGCCATGTTTAAAAACCGCGAGGAGCAAAGTTTGAAAGACTTTGAGTACCGCCTGCAAATGCAGGGCATGCAGCTGGATATGTACTTAAAATACACCGGCGCCACGGTAGACGACTTGAAAAAAGAGTTCCGCCCGCAGGCCGAGCGCCAGGTTAAGGTTCGCTTAGCGCTGGAGAAAATTGCCGAGCTGGAAAAGCTGACCGCAACCGAGGAAGATTTAAACAAAGAATACGAGACCATTGCTCAGTCTTACGGCATGAAAGCCGAGGAGGTTAAAAAGGCTGTTCCCGCCGCCGAATTAACCGAGGATATTGTTGTTCGCAAGGCCATTGAGCTGGTACGCGATGCCGCAAAGCTGACCGATGTAAAAGAGCGCACCCCCAAGGCTGAAAAAGCCGAGGCTGCCGCCAAAAAACCGGCTGCTAAAAAGGCTGCCGCAACCAAAACGGCCGCCAAAAAGCCGGCTGCTAAAACCGCTGCTAAAACTGCTGCTAAAACTGCTGCCAAAGCTACAACCGCCAAGGCCGCCGAAAGCAAGACCGCAGCAAAAAAGCCGGCTGCTAAAAAAACTACCGCAGCAAAAAAGCCGGCTGCTAAAAAAGCAGCCGACAAAGCCGAATAATTTTTTACCCGCTTGATTATACTGTAACAATACTGGTAATAATGGTAAACAAAACCGTAGCCCCACGGCTGCGGTTTTACGGCTGCCGAAGCTTTAACCGCAGCACACGCATACGAACACCAATTTTAAAGAAAATTTAGGTTCGAGCCTTGTTAAAAGCCTTGGTAATTTGCTAAAACTACCTGTGTTTTTGCTGCGCTCACCCGTAAATTTGTTTTCTTTAAAATTCTGCAACTTAAAAGGCACAAAATAGCAAGTGGTTTTTTGTGCAAAAAAATGCCGTAAGGGCTATAACGCCTTACAAAAGCAACAAGCAAAAGAGCCGTTATTTTGCCCTTTTAGGCAGGTTCGGCTGTGTGCGCTACGGTTAGGCAGCCACCCGGCTGCCTTTTTTGGCAGTACATTTTTTGGAGGTTTTAAAAATGGACCAAATGAATTTAGTGCCTTATGTAGTAGAGCAAACCAGCCGCGGCGAGCGTTCCTACGATATTTTCTCCCGCCTGCTTAACGACCGCATTATTATGCTTTACGAC
>URRK01000205.1 GCA_900550315.1 uncultured Oscillospiraceae bacterium
ATTTTACTACCGTTATTAACCAAAATATGGGTTATTGGTGCTGCTGGGGTTTGCTGCTGCTAACGATTGATTTTGGTTAATAACGGTAGTTACGATAGGATTCACAGTGCCGTCAATTTTAAGGGCGTTGCTTTCGGTTCCGTTTGGGCCGGTAATCTGCTCAAACGAAAACTTTGCTTTTCTTCTTTGCTCGGTTGCGTTTCCGTCTGGAATGTAGCGGTCTATACTCTCGCCGTCGTCAAAATTAATTACATACGGTTCGTAGGTGGTTTCATCTGCCGCAGAAACGGCAACGCTTAAGGGAGTAGCGGCCAAAACTGCAACCAATAAAACAGCCAATAATTTTTTCATTACCAATAATCTCCTTTAAAAATTAATTTTAAAAAGTGCCTGTGCAATTGTTTTTTTATAAAACTATCGCCCCCTCTTGATTCAAAATTTTGGTACGCTATTCGGCAACCGAGAAGTTTGCCGGAACCCAGCAATCGTTATAATGTATCATAACACATTCTTTTTGCAATTGCTGCTGTAAATGTTTTACATTAATTTTTCCAATGGCACAATTCTCGCTTAATGCCATTGCTGCCGCCGCACCTGCCGCCTGACCGGTAAGAATTGCGGGGGGAATAACGCGTGTAACATCCCAAGCGTACCCTTCAGCACAAACAGTTCTGCCGGCGGTAATTAAATTGTTAAAATTACTGTTTACCATGGTAGAATAAGGTATTTCGTATAAATAATCACGCCGATCAAAATCGCTGACTGCTGCTATAGAATCTTCAAAATGGCGGTAATAGTCTTTTTCCTTTAACATACCGTCACCCAAAATGCAACGCGTGGTTCTAAACTGGGCCATGCCCGGCAGGGTTACAATATCCCTTGAAAAACGGTCGTCTGCCTTAATTTTATTTAGCATAAACAGCTGGTTTTTAATTAAATAATTATTTACGCTTTCGGCTGTGGTGCCCGTAAACAGCGGCATACCCTCGGGGTGGCCTTTGCCGTAAAGGTTTGAAACGCCGCCGTAAATGTACTTAACCGCTTTTTGAATGTTTTTGCTTTCAACAGCGGCACGGCAGGTTTCAAGGTTAATTTGCTGCCCGTAGTAGGTAAAATAGTTTTTGCCCTGAATAGTAGGTACCCCGGAGCGGAATAGCACATCCGCGTCGCCGGTGGCGTCAATTACCACACCGGCGCCGTAATAGGCCGTCCCCGATTTATTTTCTACCACCAGACCCTTACAGTGGTTATTTTTCATAACCGAATCGGTTACAACCGTGTCAAACAAAATATCTACCTTTTCGCCGCAAAGAAGCTCGGTAAGCGTTAGGGCAAAAATTTCGGCCGAAAAGTGGGTGCGGTAGCGGGGCGGATCGCCCGCGGTTTCCCCTTTAAATTCGCCGCTTTGCCACTCGGCAGGCAGCTCATCGTACCCGTACTTAACGCAAAGCTTTAACAGTTCCTCGGCCATGCCCTTAATTATTTTAACGCCGCGCCCATTGCAAAGGGGCAAAAACAAATTTACAATGCCGGTGGTAGCAAGGCCGCCGAATTTTTGGGTTTTTTCAATAATTAATACCGATTTGCCGTGCCTTTTGGCCTCTACGGCGGCCGCAACACCTGCAACCCCGCCGCCGGCCACAATAACATCGTAATAGGCCTGCATGGTTAAAGTTTTATTTAGCTGTATTTGAGGCATACCGTTACTCCTTTGTATTGGGACCAAAAAATTGCAGCACCCGCATGGGTTGGTCCCCACTGTTTTTTAAGCAAAAGTCGCTGCATAAAGCGGGCACAAAAAATTGATCCCCCTGAAAAACCGGCTTGCCGTTTAGCGTGCCCTTGCCGTTTAAAAAGTAAATTCCGCTAAACACGCCGGTTTTGCCGGCAACATATTCTTTTGCAACTTCTATTACCTTTAAGCGGAACATATTGGTGTTTTGGTAACCAATAACCTCTTTTTCGCCGGGCCGCGTTTCCACCGGCTTAATGCGGTAGCTTTCAAGGGTTTGTTCGGCCGTTAGGCCGTTGTAGCAAAAACAATCAAACATTTTTTCAAACCCTAAGCCCTGGTGACACATATCGTCGCTAACCGCTAAGCCCGAGGGGGTTGTTTTTTCGGTTCGAATGGTGTAGTCGGTTGGCTCTTGAATTTCGGTTAAAAAGCAGCCGGCACCAATTGCGTGGGGCACGCCCCCTTTAATTAGGTAGGTTTCGCCCGGTTGAACCTCAAACCGGTGCAGCATTGAAAGCATTTCGGGAATATTTTGCTGTACAAAGCAGTTGTACCAGGCCTGCCGGGTAACGCCCGGCTTGAACCCCAAGTAAATGCACGGTTTTTCCGGCAAATTGTTGCGGCAGGCTAAAATGTGCCAACATTCGGTTTTGCCGTAATTAGATTGAAACAGCGTTTTGGCCATTTGGCGCGTTGGGTGCACCTGAACAGTAAGCCGCTCGGCAGAATCTAACAGCTTTACCAGCACGCCTGTGCTTTTACCAAACCGTTGCAGGTGGGCGCTGCCCAAAAGCTGCTGCGGAAATTCCTCAATTAAGCTTTTTAGCGAGGGGCCAAGGGTTGTGTAGCTTAGGCCCTCCTCTAAATTCTCGCGCCTGGTATTCCGGGCTGTTACGGTAGAAATTAACCATTCCTCGGGGAAGTTTGTATCCTTTGCGTTTTTTACGCCGTGCAGCTCGTCTATCAGCTTTCCGCCAAGGTAGGTGCGCCAGGCTCTGGCGCTTTTTAGCTGAATGGGTTCTTCAAAATTCATTGCGGTTCGTCCCCTTTAAAAGGAGCGCTGCTCCCCGGTTGGGTGGTGGCTGGCGTCTAAGCGCTTTAGAGCAAGCTCGTTATCCGGCATAAAGTCAATCCACATATAGTGCATATGCTTGCCGTCGTAAACCTCAACACCGTGATCGGCACCCAACGGAATGTGCATAATAATGTTGCCCAGCATGTGAATGGGTTCGCCGTTAATTACAACATCCATCTCGTTTTCGGGAAAGCTAAAGAAAAATTGGTCTAACATAGGGTGCGCGTGCGCCTTTACGGTATCGCGGTCTACCGATTCTACCGAACCAATTGAAAAACGCGGAATAATTCTTTGCGGAATCATCATACGGCTAATGGTCTTTTTGCTTTTATTG
>URRK01000206.1 GCA_900550315.1 uncultured Oscillospiraceae bacterium
GCAGTCTATCGTGGATTATGCCAGGAGGACTAACACCGAGACCTGCATTGAGGGTATTGAGAATAAGGAAGTTAGCGACTATATCGAGCAGTTTGGATCTACCTGGCAGCAGGGATATTATTATTCCAAGCCGGTACCCATCGATCGGTTTGAAGAAGTGCTGCGCGAGAAATCAACCGAAAAAGAATAAGAAAATCTTAAGAAATTTGAATGGACAAACATAAGGCTTTCGCGATACAATACATTTTAGAGTGTCGGTCGGATGACCGGTTAGAACAAACAGATGAAAGGAAGCATTCATGAAAAAGAAAGTACTTGCAGCAATTTTGATTGCAGTAGGTGTTCTGACAGGATGTGGAAACACAGAACCTATTTCTTCCCCTATCCAGACTGTGGAAGCAGAGCCTATTGCTACTGATATCCAGCAGGTTGAACAGCCGGTAGACCCCCATTTGCGCGTAGTACAGCGGCGTGCTGAGCGCGCCGGTAAACGCCAGCGCCATAACGGCTACCATAAACAGCTGCTCGTACTGCATGAGCCGGTAATAAACGCGGTTGGGCAGCAAAGCCGAAATCAGGCGCGAGCCATCTAACGGGGGCAAGGGAATTAAATTAAACACCGCTAAGGAAACATTAATTGAAACCACCGCGCTTAAAAAAAACTGCACATAAGCCAAAAATGTACTGGAAACAGGTAAAACCTTTGCAACGGCAAACAGCACAAAGCCCATGATTAAATTTGAAAGCGGGCCGGCCAAAGCCACCAGCGCCATATCGGACTTTGGCTTTTTAAAATTACTGCTGTTTACCGGAACCGGCTTGGCGTAGCCAAAGCCGAACAGTAAGATCATTAACGCGCCAATATAATCAATATGCGCAAAAGGGCTAAACCGCAGCCGACCCTGGTACTTGGGGGTTGGATCCCCCAATTTTACGGCCACAAAGGCGTGCGCCCACTCGTGCACGGGCATTGCAACAAAAATAACAATAACCGAGGCAAAAAAGTTTAATAAAAATTCGGCAAAGGTGTAATTGCCGCGCAACATTTGTAACATAGCTACCCCTAACCGCCCGGCTTTGCAGCCGCCGCGCGGCGCCCTGAGCCCCGCCGGCAGTGCCGAGCGAAATGTTAAACTGCTTTTATTATACACCACCGCGCTTAGAATTACAAGAAATTGTTTTGGTCAAAGCGCCCGTTTTATTCACGCCCGCACAAAATTTGTGCAGGCTAAAAAGCAAGCCTAAGCCCGGCAAGCCGGACTTAGGCTTTCGGCCTGTAAATCCTGTAAATATTTTTATTCCTTTTGGTTTTAAAGGGCGGGCTTTGGCTCGGCCTTTAAAAAAGTAAAAAGGCAAGGCCCACGGCAATTTTTGCCGCAAGGCCTTGCGCCAAGTGTTTTCGTTTTATTTTGCGGTTAAAATAAGGGCCAGGCAGCCGTAAACGCTGTCGTCGCACAGCAAACGTTTATCTTTAAAACTAACGCCAAACTTCATTAAAGTGTCGCCGCTCAAAGGGGCAAAATCAACATGAGTGCGGTTGGCGTCATCCCCCGCCATTTCAATATTGTAAACCGTTTCGGGTTCCAGCCCGTAAAGCTTAAAGGCCTCTAACCAGCCCATAAAGCCCTTGTTATTGTTGTAAATAAATACCACGCTTTGCTTTTTATCTTGGCTTACAAACTGGTAAATAACAGCCGGGGCAGTTGGGTCGTTTACCGAACGCAACAGGTACATATTGCCCAGCTGAACCGTTTCGCGCAGGCGCTTGTAAAGGGCAATGTACCCGGCAACCTCGCTAAGTTGCTGCTTGTTTAGTTTTCTTAAGTCTAACCCCACCGAAAAGGAGCCCAAAAGCCCGGTGTAGGCCATGCGCTTTAAAGCCTCGTACCGCCCACTCATTGTAACATACCTGGTATGGTGCAAATGGCAGCCGCCGCCCGCGGCCTTGGTAAGGTTTACGCGGGTAAAGCCCTCGTGCATTACCAAAGCGTCTAAGCAATCCTGATTATCGCTCCGGTTAATGCGGCCGCACCACTTAGCCATGGAAAGATCGGCCCGCAGGCCGCCGGAGGCACAGTTTTCTATTAAAACTTCGGGGTAGTTTTGGTTAATATATTCCAGCACGCGGTACAAATTTTGCACATACTTAATATAAACGGCGTCATCCGGCGTGTTGGTTAGCCCGTTCCAGTTCACTTCGCTTAAAAAGCGGTTCATATCCCATTTTAAGTATTGAATATGGTTTTCACGCAACAGCTTATCCAGCCAGGCAACGGTAAATTCGTAAACTTCGGGCAAGCCAAAATTCAGCACATACTGGTGGCGTTTTTTAACCGGCTGGCGGGTGGGGTAGCGCAAAATCCATTCGGGGTGCTCTTGGTACAGCTCGCTTTCTTCCGAAACCATTTCCGGCTCTACCCAAATACCAAAGATCATGCCAAGGCTTTCAACCTTGTTAATTAGCGGCGTTAGCCCGTTCGGGAACTTTTCGGGATCTACCTCCCAGTCGCCAAGGCCGGCAAGGTCGTTATTGCGGTTTTTAAACCAGCCGTCATCTATCATAAACAGCTCTACCCCAAGCTTTTGGCAGCGCTCGGCCTGTGCCATTAGCATTGCTTCATCTAAATTAAAATAAAAGCTGGCCCAGGCGTTGTACATTACCGGCATAACCCTGTTGGTCCAGGGGGTTTTGCTGGTTTGGCGCTGGTAGCCGTGTAGCTGCCGGGCAGCGGCGCCAAAACCGCCGGTTACAAAGCCGCCGGTAAATACCGGCGTTTGAAAGCTTTGCCCGCCGTTTAAGGTGTAAGCCGTATTATAATTTGAAATACCGCCGCAAATTTGCGGCCAGCGGTTGTGGTCGCGCCCCGCTTTAATTTGCCAGTTGCCGCTCCACTGCAGGGTGCCAAACCAAACCGCCCCGCTGTGCTCGGTGGCATTTTGGTCTACCGCAAAGTAGGGGTAAGCCGTAGCGTTTGATACCCCGGCGCGGCTTTCCAGCAGCACGGGGCTTTGCAGCAGCGGCTGCTGCTGCAGCCTATATTCATCGCCCCAGGCGGAGGAAAAATGCGTTAATCGCAAATTTTCGCTGTAC
>URRK01000207.1 GCA_900550315.1 uncultured Oscillospiraceae bacterium
TAGGGGTACCTCCATTCATACTAAACCTTACTTGGAGCGCCAGGTAATGCGCCCCTTGGTCAAATCGTAAGGCGACATTTCTACCGTCACCTTATCGCCGGGCAGAATGCGAATAAAGTTCATTCGCAGCTTGCCCGAAATATGTGCTAAAATTGTGTGGTTGCCCTGGATCTGCACCTTAAACATTGCATTCGGCATAGCCTCCAGAACGGTGCCCTCTAATTCAATCATATCTGCCTTAGACATTTAAATGCCTCCTCTCAGAATCGTCATGCTCGCTGAAACCTGCCAGCTTTTTTTGAACCAAACGGTTGGAAAACAAATCCTCCTCGGCAATGCTGCCGTTGGTCGCACCCAAATGCTTTATATTCTTGCATTTTGGTTTTTCCCCCCGCCGCAGGCGCCCGTCGGCCACCGCACAGCGGTTGCCATTAACGCTTAGCACCACCAAAAAGTGGGCTTTATCGCGGCCGGCTTTTGAAAATACGATCTGTCCTCGCTTCATACCTTACCTCCGTCAGTCGGCTACCGTCATAATAACGGGGCCATCCGGCGTAATTGCTATGGTATGCTCAAAATGCGCGGATAAAGAATGATCGGTTGTTACAACCGTCCAACCGTTCGACAGGGTTTGAACTGCCGGGCCGCCGGCATTTACCATTGGCTCAATTGCAATTGTCATACCCGGAACAAGACGGATCCCGTGGCCTTTATGACCGAAATTCGGGACTTCCGGGGCTTCATGAAGTCTTGTGCCTACTCCATGCCCGACAAACTGTCTGACTACAGAATAACCACGAGCCTCTACATAGGACTGTACCGCGTGACCAATATCACCGATCCTGCCGCCGTTGGTTGCAGCGCGAATGCCCTCGTACAGGCTTTCTCGCGTTGTATCCATCAGCCGCTTTGCCTCGGCGGAAACATCCCCCGCGGCAAAAGTGGCGGCATTATCGCCGTGATATCCCTCAAAAACGGCGCCAAGGTCTACGCTGACTATATCGCCGTTTTTAATTTTACGGGCACCGTCCGGTATGCCATGAATAACCTCGTTATTTATAGATATGCAGGCCGTTGCGGGAAAGCCTTCGTAATTTTTAAAGTTAGGCTTAGCGCCCTGCTTTAAAATGTACTCCTCGGCTAACCGGTCAAGCTCGCCCGTTGTAACGCCCGGCTCAACCGCACTGCCTATCAACTTTAATGCACCGGCAGAAATTCTGCAAGCTTCCCGCATTATTTGAAGCTCGCGGCCGGTTTTTAAAACGATCATATACCTAATGCCTCAAAAACCAAGCGGGTGGTGTCGGCCAGCTCCTCCTGCCCTTCCACCGTTTTCAGCTTGCCGGACTTTTGGTAATAGTCCTTCAGCGGCTCGGTTTGCTCGTGGTAAACCTTTAAGCGGTCTAAAACCGTTTCGGGGGCGTCGTCCTTGCGGCAAATCAAAGCGCCGCCGCAGGCGTTGCACACACCCTCTTTTGCCGGTTTTTTGTACTCAATGTGGTAGCTGGCGCCGCATTTTTCGCAAACGCGACGGCCGGACATTCTTTTTACGATCGCTTCGTCCTTAACTTCTATTGACAAAACCGTGTCAATATCCACACCCATTTTGTCTAAAGCCTCGGCCTGCGGAATGGTGCGCGGAAAACCGTCTAAAATAAAGCCTTTTTGGCAGTCTTCCTGCGCCAAACGCTCTTTAATAATGCCAATAACCACTTCGTCGGGCACCAAGTTGCCGGCGTCTACAAAGCTTTTGGCTTTTTTGCCCATCTCGGTACCGTTTTTCATGGCCTCGCGAATCATATTCCCGGTTGAAACAGCGGGAATATTCAGCTTTTCGCAAATCAGCTCGGCCTGGGTGCCTTTACCGGCACCCGGGGCTCCTAAAAGAATCAGTTTCATAAACTACTCCTGTTCATCAATCCAAAAAGCCTTTGTAATGACGCATCATCATTTGAGACTCTAAGTTTTGTACCGTATCCAGCGCAACGCCAACCACGATCATAATAGATGTACCACCGATGGCAATATCTACCCCGCCAATGCTGCCAACCAAAATAGGCAGAATGGCAATTAAGCTTAGGCACAGCGCGCCGATCAAGGTTATTCTTGACAAAATTTTAGAAATAAAATCAGAGGTGGCTTTGCCGGGACGAATACCGGGAATTGCACCGCCGTTTTTACGCAGGTTATTTGCCATTTCAACCGGGTTGTACTGAATGGTAGTGTAGAAGTACGCAAACGCAATAATCAGCAAAAAGTAGATAATGGCGTAAAAGGTACCGCGAACACTGAACAAGGACAGGAACTTGTAAAAGGAGCTGCCCTGCTTAACTAAAAAGTTAAAGGAGAGCAAAATGGTTGGAACCATTAAAATAGAGCTTGCAAAAATTACGGGCAAAACGCCGGACATATTTACTTTAATTGGAATATGTGCGTTTTGGCCGCCGTATTGCTTATTGCCAACCACGCGTTTTGCGTACTGAATGGGTACGCGACGCTCGGCGTTGGTCATCCACACAATAAAGGCAACAACCAGCAAAAAGGCCAGAATTAAAGCAATTACAATAATTTTTTGCGAAGTGCCGATCTTCCAGTTGCCGTAAAGGTAAGCCACAGCGGTTGGCGCGCGGGAGATGATACCGGCAAACAAAATAATTGAAATACCGTTACCAATGCCCTTAACATCAATTTGCTCGCCCAGCCACATTACAATGGCCGAGCCGGCCGTAAAGGCCAACACAATTACAAACGCCGCAAACACAACGCCGCCGCCCTGAATGCTTAAACAGTTGTGGTTTTTAAGATAAAAGAAGTAAGCAACACCTTGAATTAAAGCTAAAAGGATGGTGGTGTAGCGGGTAATTTGCGCCAATTTTTTTTGGCCCTCCTCACCCTGCTGCGCTAAGCGCTCTAACGGCTTTATGGCAACCGTTAACAGCTGAATAATAATGGAAGAGTTAATGTACGGAGTAACCGACATTGCAAAAATTGCACCGTACTCTAAACCGCCGCCCGTTAAAATTGAAAGGTAGCTGAAAAACTGCTCAGAATCTGAGGAGGCCAGCTCCCGGATCATGGAGGGGTCT
>URRK01000208.1 GCA_900550315.1 uncultured Oscillospiraceae bacterium
GCGCCTCATCCAAAATGATATACGCATCGCTAAGCGTGCGGCCGCGCATATATGCCAGCGGAGCAACCTCAATGATCTGCTTTTCCACCAGGCGCTCATAGGTCTCGGCACCCAGCATATCGAACAGGCCATCGTAGAGAGGACGCAGGTAAGGGTCTACCTTTTGCTGCAGATCACCGGGTAAAAAGCCCAGCTTTTCGCCGGCCTCTACTGCCGGGCGGGTTAAAATAATGCGGCTAACCTGCTTGGCCCGAAAAGCCTGCACCGCCATGGCAACCGCCAGGTAGGTCTTGCCGGTTCCCGCCGGGCCAACCCCAACCGTAATGGTGTTTTGCTCAATTGCCTGCAGGTACTTGCGCTGGCCCAGCGTTTTGGCCTTAACGGGCTTGCCCTTGGCCGTAATGCAAACGCAGTCGGCGTCGGTCAATTCGCGAATTCCCTCGTCGCGCCCGTCGTTAATTAAAGAAAATACATAGTGCAGGTTTTGGTCGGTAATCATCTCGCCCTTTTCTATTAAAGCAATTAACCCGTGAATGGCCCGCACCGCGGCCGAAACCCCCTCGGGCTCACCGCGCACGGTAATGCTGCTGTCGTGCGTTAAAATGGTTACCCCGTATTCCCGCTCAATTGCCCGCGCGTTACAGTCCAGGTTGCCAAAAAGGGTAATAATCTGTTCAACTCGGTCAATGTTAACGGTTTGTTCCAGCATAGAGTGCCCCCATCTTCGTTATTATTTATCAATTATAGCACTTTATCTCATTAATTTCCAGTATCTTTAATAATTTTTTCTGCGATTGCTATATTTTCGTCGCACTTAACAACCGCGCTCAGGCAAAAAGCCCCATTTTCAACATAAAAACGAAGATTTTGACTTAAAACGCGCCCCTCGGGCACATCCTGCTTTAGCTGCTGCGCCAATTGCGCCTTTAAGCGGGCCTCGGCCTGCGGCTGCGTTAGGGTATTTTCTTGCTGCGCCAGCGAAAAAAATTGCCGTTTTACCAACCGCACCGGCAGGTAGCTTTGGCCGGCCGAAATTTTTGGAGCTGCGCCCTCGCTTTCAAAATCCCCCGTTACGCTGCCGCAAAAAAGCGGAATATGAAACCCAAAAAATTGCAAAACGGTGCGGCTTTGGCTGCTGCCGCTGCGCTGCACGGCGGTAACGGTTTTGGGCTGCGTTAGCTTGTATTCCCGCACCGTGTTGGCAAAAACCTTGCCGCGCGCCTGCAAAAAGCGGGTGCTTTGGTCGCTGTATTCTACCATTCCGGCAGCCAGCAGGTCGCCTTTTGCAACCGTATCACCCACCTTAACAGCCGCCGTACCGGCCAAAAGCTCAATTTTTGTAATAACGCCGTCGCAGCCGGCTTTTAAATTGGCCGGCTCCTCTTTAGCTTGCGGCGGGTTTAAAGTGGCCTCCTCAACATTCAAAGTTAGCTTGCAGCCCTCTAAGTTTAAAGAGGCCCACGCAAGCTCCCGCTCGGCCATAAGCAGCTCGTTGCGCTTTTCTTTTACCGAAAGGCCTTTCAGCGGCGTCCCCTCGTAAATGCCGATCTGCCGCAAATCCTGCGCCAGCTGCTGCGGCGAAATGGTTTGATTGCCGGTAATGCAAATATTCCAAATGTAACCGGAAAGCATATACAAAATGCCGCAAAACAGCAAAAAACCGGCCGCAAAGCCGTAGCGGTTTTTGTGCGCCGCCGCAAAAAACGGCAGCCCTACCTTTCGCGTTAAATGGATCTTGCCGCAAACCGTGCGGTGCAAAATGCGCAGGGTTTTAAAATCCTCTATACGCATTTTAAAATAAAGCCGCTCCCCCCGCAGCACCACCCCCCAAAGAATAATGCCGTGCGCGGCGCACAAATTTAACAGCTTTTCGGGCGTTTTGGTTGTTACCCGAACATATACATACCCCTGCAGCAGGCGGTAAAAAAACAAAAACAAGCTCCCCGCCCCCTTTAGCAGTATTCAATATTTAAAATATTGCCCTTAATGTTTAACATTCCGCCATTATAGTCGTAAACCTCTAACCCGCTGCCGGTAATGCAAACGCAGCGGTCTCCAATATTCAGCCGCACCAGGCAGGGGCTGTATTCAATAATTCCGCAGCAGCCGTCTACCGTAAGGGTACGGTTGCCAATCAGTTGCAAATGGGCGCCGCCCGAAAAAATTTCGGCCGGAAAATCCACCGCCTTTTGCAGCTTTTTTAACCCGCTGCGTGCTTTACTGTTTTTTTTAGGCATTTTGCAAGTTCCCCTTTGTTAATATTTTGTGTTACAAAATAATATATATGTGTTACAACGCAGAATTTGAACTTTGCAAAGCCATTTGCTCTTGTTTTTATTGGGCTGTGCGCGGGCCGGCACACAGGTTTATTGGCAAGGCCTAACGCTGGCTTATAAACAAGGCTGCCGTCAGCTTTGTTGGCGGTTTTGCCCGCGGGCTTGCCGCAAATTGGTGCAGCAGCAAGTTTGGCAGTATATACAGCGGGTTGTTGCAGCAATTAACACGGCAGCCTATGCCGCAATCTGCACGGCGGCTGCACCACGCTGCCGGCAGGCCAACGGTCTTATTTTAAAGCTTTATTTTTAAGGCGGTGTTTTTTTGGGGTTAAAATTAAGCAATAAGCAGCGTACCGCGCTGCATTGTTTGGCAGGAGCGCTGGCCTTTGCCTTATTTGCCGTGCTGCTGCTTTGTTTTCCAACCTTGGCGGGGCAAGGGGTAAAAAGCGGGCTTACGGTTTGTGCGGCGGTGGTAATTCCGGCCCTTTTCCCTTTTACGGCAGCGGCTGTTTTTTTGCAAAAAAGCGGTGTGCTTTATTGGCTTAGTCGGCGCCGCTGCAAGGCCTTAAAGCTGCTTTTGGGGCTAAATGCGCAAGAGGGCGGAATTTTGCTGCTTTCGCTTTTAGGGGGGTACCCCATTGGGGCGCGCCTGCTGGGGCAAGCCTACCAAAACAGACAGTTAGATAGGCGACAGGCTTTGCGGCTGCTGGCCTTTTGCGTAAACGCCGGGCCAACCTTTTATTTGGCGGTTTTGGGCAAAGGGCTGTTCGGCAACCTTAAAA
>URRK01000209.1 GCA_900550315.1 uncultured Oscillospiraceae bacterium
AAGTACTTTTGCAGCGGGAGTTTGCCGCCGAGCTGGCCGACGCCTGCCATGAGCTGGGTATTCAGGTTGCGGTAGAAAGTAACATTAGCCTGCCATTTAGCAAAATTGAGCCCTTATTTTCTAAAATGGACTTAATTATGTGCGACCTTAAAATTTTTAACAGCGCCGAGCACAAAAAGTACACCGGCGTTGAAAATGCTCAAATTATTGAAAATATTAAAAAAATAGACGCGCTAAATATTCCCCTTATTATTCGCACCCCCTTAATTCCCGGGGCCACCGATAGTTTGGAAAATATTAAAAGCATTTCGCAGTTTCTTGCAACAATTAAAAACCTTAAAAGGTACGAAATGCTAAACTTTAATCCGCTGGGTGCTTCAAAGTACGAAAGCCTTGGCACCGAAAACACCTTTCGCAGTGCGCTGCCGTTAAAAGAGGAACAGTTAGCGGCGCTGAAAAAGGTTGCGGAGCAAAGCTTGCCGGTTGTAAAGGTGGTATAACATTGAGCAAAATACAATTCATTAATCAATTTCCCCCAGAAAAAACGTTTACCTACAACAAGCGCATTGCGCTGCTGCGAAAGCTTAAGGTAGAGCAAACTGCAGAAAAAGCAGCGGCCGGTGGTGCCGATGAGGACGATTACGGCCTAATAGAGCAGGACGCCTACCATTTTAAGTTGCACCCAAACCACAAAAACGGCTCTATTTACGGGTACAAGGCCTGGACGGAAAACTATTGCCGGCTGCTTAGCGAGCACCCGCTGTACTGCAATCCGTTAGACGCATTTGTTGGCAAAGGCTTTTTGTTTTTAGAAAGAATGCGGCCGCCGCAGTACAAGTGGAACCCGAACTATCCGTACGACGATTTAAAAGTATTTTTTAAACGGTACAACATTATTTCGGGTATTGATAATTGCCACCACTTTACGCCGGATTTGCAAATTGGGTTTGACCTTGGCTGGGGCGGCATTTTAAAGGAGCTAAAGGAGCAGCAGGCCCTGCACGACGAAACGCACGCCGATTTTTACAACAGCGAAATTCAGGTAGTAGAATCTATTATTGCGTTTTTAACCCGCATGACCAACGAAATTGAACGGCTGGCGCAGTTAGAGCAAAACGCGCAATTAAAGCAAAACCTGCTGGATATGGCAAAAACCAACCGCGCGGTGGTTTCGGCACCGCCTAAAACATTTAAAGAGGCCATTCAGTGGATGTGCTGGTTCAGTATGCTTTCCAGAACCTACAACCGCGGCAGCGCCGGCGGCCAGTTAGATGAAATGCTGCGGCCGTATTACGAGCGCGATACCGCAGCCGGCATTTTAACCGATGACGAGGCCGTGTTCTACTTAGCTTGCCTGTTTTTGCAGGATAGTCGCTATTTTCAATTAGGCGGGCCGGATGTGAATGGGAAGGATATGGTTTCTAAAATATCCTACCTTTGCTTAGAGGCGGCCGACAAAATTAATGTTGCCTGCAACCTTACCATTCGGGTGCACAACAAACTAAATCCCGACTTTTTTAAAAAATCGGTTTACTACCTGTTTAAAAATAAACAGGGCTGGCCGCGTTACTCCTCCGATACCGCGCTGGTAAAAGGCTTTATGCGCTGCGGCTATTCTAAAGAGCTGGCTCGGCGCAGGGTGGCGGCCGGCTGCCACTGGATGTGTATTCCCGGCATGGAATACACCATGAACGACACCGTTAAAATTAATATGCTAAAGGTTTTTGAGGTTGCTTATTATGACATGATGAACAACAGCTTAAGCCCAAGCATTGAAACCCTTTGGGAGTTTTACCAAAAGCACCTAAAGCTTGCGGTTGACGCCACAGGAAACGGAATTATGCACCACTTAAAATACCAAACCTATTCGCAGCCGGAGCTGATTTTAAATTTGTTTCAGCACGGGTTGGTTAAAAAGGGTGTAAATATTACCGACGGCGGCGCCAATTTTTACAATATGTGCGTAGACGGCAGCGGCTTGGCTGTTGTTGCTGATAGCTTTGCCGCGTTAGATCAGCGTATAGAAAAAGAGCACAAATTAAACTTTGAGGAAATGACAGCCCTTTTAAAAAGCAACTTTGCCGGCACTAAGGGTGAGGTCATACGCCAAATGCTGCAGCACAGCCCGCGCTATGGCGGAGGCGAAACCTTAGGCGATGCCTGGGCGGTTAAAGTCAGCCGCCTTTACACCCGGCTGGTGCGCGATCTTTGTAATCAGCATAAAGGCATTAACTTTATTCCGGGCTTTTTCTCTTGGTCCAATACCATTATGTTAGGGAAGTCGGTTGGTGCAACGCCAAACGGGCGTAAAAGCGGCGAGCCTATTAACCACGGCGCAAACCCCAACAGCGGCTTTCGTAAAGACGGTGCGGTTTCGGCCATGTGTAACTCTATAGCCGCCATTCAACCCGGTTACGGCAATTGCGCCCCGGTGCAGTTAGAGCTGGACCCCGGCATTGCAAACGACGACGAGGGGGTTGAAAAAATGGTGCAAATGATTCGTACCATTTTAACCACCGGCAATACCCTGCTTAATATTAATATTATAGACGCCAAAAAGATCTTAGAAGCCGATAAGGACCCTTCAAAATTCCCTGATTTAGTTGTTAGGGTAACCGGGTTTACCGCCTTTTTTGCTATGCTTTCGCCGGAATTCAGAAAGCTGGTTGTAGATAGAGTTAAGTCGGTAAACACCAACATATTAAATGAAAACGGAATGGAGCAAAACAACAATGAAAACTAATGTAGTAATGGAAAAAGTAGATGTTTCCCAGTCGCAAAACAGAAGCGTGGAGCTTTGCGTAGGTGAAATTCCGGGGGCGCGCCCGGTTCACCACACCATTTGCGCCGGCAGCGAGTTAAAATTTGCTGGGAACTGCGGGTACTACCACATTCTTATTTTAATTAGCGGCAACGCCGAGTTTTTAACCGGCGGCAAAAGCTACAAGTACAGCAGTCGCGTAACCTTTGTGCCGGCGGCAGATGCCGAACTTACCGTTCGGGCCGAGAGCAATGTTCAGCTGCTTGAAATTCAGTG
>URRK01000210.1 GCA_900550315.1 uncultured Oscillospiraceae bacterium
CTCGGTGACATATACCGGTACATGCTTGCGGCCGTCGTGTACTGCGAATGTATGCCCAACAAAGTCGGGGAAAATGGTGGAAGAACGGCTCCAGGTTTGAAGAACGCGTTTTTCACCGGTCTGATTCATCTCTTGCACTCTTTTCAGAAGTACAGGTTGCACAAAAGGACCCTTTTTAATGCTTCTTCCCATAATGATTACTCCTTTCGCCGATTACTTGCTGTTGCGGCGCTTCACAATATATTTATCGGAAGCCTTGTGTTTCGCACGAGTTTTGTAACCGAGCGTAGGTTTGCCCCACGGGGTAACCGGGCCCGGACGGCCAATGGGGGATTTACCCTCACCACCACCGTGCGGGTGATCGCACGGGTTCATAACAGAACCGCGAACGGTAGGACGCCAGCCCATGTGACGCTTACGGCCGGCCTTACCAATGTTTACATTTTCGTGCTCGGGGTTGCTTACCTGGCCAACGGTGGCCATGCAACCGTCCGGCACATTGCGTAACTCGCCGGAAGGCAGACGCAGCAACGCCATGCCGTTCTCTTTCGCCATTAACTGGGCCATGTTACCGGCGGCACGGGCCAACTGAGCACCTTTGCCGGGGTAAAGCTCTACATTATGAATAAAGGTACCAACCGGAATGTTGGTAAGCGGCAGCGCGTTACCGATTTTAATATCGGCAGCGGCGCCCGAAACTACTACATCGCCAACCTTTAAACCAATCGGGGCAATAATGTAGCGCTTTTCGCCGTCCTCATACTTTACCAAAGCAATAAAGGCGGAACGGTTCGGATCATACTCTAAGGTTTGAACCGTAGCGGGGCAATCAAAACGCTCGCGCTTAAAATCAATAATTCTGTACTTTTTGCGGTTACCGCCGCCGCGGTGGCGAACGGTAATGCGGCCGTAGCTGTTGCGGCCGGCATTTTTCTTAATAGAAACCAGCAGACTTTTTTCGGGTGCCACCTTGGAAAGCTCGGAATAATCCAGAACGGTCATGCCGCGGCGGCCCGGTGTAGTCGGCTTGTAATGCTTAATAGCCATTTTGTTCACTCTCCTATTTAGGCTTAGCGGGGCAATTTGCCCCATACATTGCCGGAAGTATTACTTCCAAGTGTTTGTTACATCAAACCGTCAAAGAAGGCAATGGTCTTAGATTTTTCGGTTAAGGTTACAATAGCCTTTTTCCAGGCCGGGGTAGTGCCGGTGTAGCGCCCCATGCGACGGTTACGGCCGCGAACATTCACGGTGTTAACCTTTGCAACCTTTACGCCGTCAAACAGCGCTTCAACTGCCTGCTTAATTTCAATCTTGTTGGCGTCGTTGGCTACCTTAAAGGTGTATTTTTTATCGGCAACGGCGGCCATAGATTTTTCGGTGATGATAGGAGCTATAACAATATCCTGAGCGGTTTTCATTATGCGTATACCTCCTGAAGTTTTTCAACAGCACCCTTTACAAACACCAGCTTGTCGGCATTTAAAATGTCGTAGGTGTTTAAGGTGTTGTACTGTGCGGTTTTGGCGCCTTTAATGTTTGCGGTGCTCTTAACGGCCTTTTGGTCGTTATCGGCCAGCACAAACAGCACCTTGCCCTCGGCGCCAATGGCTTTAAAGCAATCGGCAACCGTTTTGGTTTTGTAACCGTCCAGCTTCAGCTCGTCCAAAACAATAAGGTCGTTTGAAAGGGCCTTGTCAGAAAGGGCGGATTTCAGCGCAAGCTGACGCACCTTTTTGTTTAAGGAATAAGAATAATCCCTTGGCTTCGGGCCTAAGGCCACACCGCCGTGACGCCACTGCGGCGCGCGAATAGAGCCCTGGCGCGCATGGCCGGTGCCCTTTTGCCGCCACGGTTTACGGCCACCGCCGGAAACCTCGGTACGGGTTAAGGTGGACTGTGTGCCCTGACGCTGGTTTGCCAAATAATTTACAACCGCAGCGTGCATAACAACCGCGTTTGGCTCAATACCGAAAATGCTTTCTTTCAGTTCAAAATCGCCAACCTTTTTGCCGGTCATATCCATAATAGCTACATTAGGCATATTCAACACTCCTTCCCTTAAGCCTTAACGCTGTCTTTCAAAACAACAATTCCGCCCTTGGGGCCGGGAACGGCACCTTTAACGGCAATAATGTTATTTTCAGCGTCGATCTTGACAATGTCTAAGTTTTGAACGGTTACCCGCTCACAACCCAGGTGACCTGCCATTTTTTTACCTTTAGCTACGCGCGAGGGGGAGCTGCTGGCACCCAAAGAACCACCGTGACGGGCCACCGGGCCGGTACCGTGGGACATTTTAAGGCGGGAGAAGTTCCAGCGCTTAATTACGCCGGCATAGCCCTTACCTTTGCTGGTACCTACTACATCTACATGGTCGCCTTCGGCAAAAACATCAGCCTTCAGAATGTCTCCGACATTAATGGCGGAGCTGTCTGCCAGGCGGAACTCGCGAAGAACCTTTTTCGGTGCAACATCACCCTTGGCGAAGTGACCCTTTTTCGGGCCGTTTACCTTAGAAGCCTTTAAGTCGGCAAAGCCAACCTGCACGGCCTCGTAACCGTCGTTTTCAACTGTTTTTTTCTGAACGACCACGCACGGGCCGGCCTCAATTACAGTTACGGGAACAACATTACCGTTTGCGTCAAAAAGCTGGGTCATGCCAAGCTTTTTTCCAACTAAACCTTTTTGCATTTTATTTCCTCCTTACTAGTTATTGGTTGACGCGCTGCGCCAACTTGACCAGTCGGCCCGAATTAAAGCTTAATCTCTAATTCAACGCCGGCGGGAAGCTCAAGACCTTTCAAAGCGTCTACCGTTTTGTTAGACGGTCTGAGAATGTCGATAAGCCTTTTGTGAGTTCTTGTTTCAAACTGCTCGCGGCTGTCCTTATACTTGTGAACAGCACGCAGAATGGTAACAACCTCTCGCTCGGTCGGCAGCGGCACGGGACCTGATACACGAGCACCTGTTCTTTTGGCCGTGTCAACGATCTTTTCCGAAGCCTGATCTACCAACGCGTGGTCGTA
>URRK01000211.1 GCA_900550315.1 uncultured Oscillospiraceae bacterium
GTAATACCGCTCTAACCGCGTAGCCGAAAGCCGTGCCTCGCTGCCAAAAAGCTTGGCCGCCACCGCCTGCTGCACCTGCTGCTCGGCGGCGTTTGTTAGGCAGCCGGCCCCGTTTAAAGCCGGCCCGCCGGCGCTTTGCAGCCACTGTTTTAGCGCGCTGCGATTGCTTTCGTTTGGCTCGGCACCGCTTAAATAGGCGTAGCGTGCCGCCCCGGGCGTTTGGGGCGGCAGGGCCTCGGGCTGCAAAATAACCCGCAGGCTTTTAAAAACCGCCGTAATTTTTTCAAGAATAGAGGAGGGCAGGCAAGCCTCCCCTTTTGTGCCAAAACTGTGGCGGCAAAGGTAAACCTGCTGGTCGGCGCAGGTAAGGGCCGAATAGGCCAAAAAGTTTTCATCTATCGTAAAGCGGCGGTAACAGTCGCTTAATTGCAGGCCGGCTTTTTCCAGCGCCATACGGTCGTTTTTCAGCAATAATCCGCCCTCGCTGCACGGCGCCGGGAACTCGCCTTGATTCAGCCCCAGCACAAACGCCACCTTGGGGCGGGAGGGGCGTATTCTGTCGGCGCTGCCGGCGCTGACCTCATCCAGCATGTGCGGAATGTTGCCAACCGTGATGCCGGCCACGCAGGCTTCAAAGGTGTTTAGGTACTGCTGCGCCGTTTGGGGCTGCTCTTTTAGGCAAAGCACAATGCTGTCCAGCACCTGCATTAGCTTATCCCACGAGGCGGCAATAAAATCGGCGGTTTCAGCGTCATTTTGTTCCTCGGCCTGCAAAACCGTTTTTTGCACGGCCTTGTTGGCCTCTAAGCTTAAAAGCAGGCGGTACAGTGCCTTAGAAACCTTCTCTGCCGTGCCGCCGAAAGCCCGGTTTAACGGCTCTAAGGCCTGCACAACGGCCGTCCGTATTTCGTTAAGCTCCAAAAGCCGCTTTTCGTTTTGCACGCGGTGCTCGTCTGCTTCGGCCGTTAGGCCCTCCGGGCTTAGGGTAAAGGGCTTTAGCCAAGCCTTACCGGTTAGGTTCCAAATAAATAAATATTCCTCCAGCTCGCCAATCTGCTTGGCCGAAAAGGGCATAAAGCCGGTTTTTAGCATAGAAAGCACCGCGCTGCTGTTATAATCCTGCGCGGCACGCAGCGCGTAAAGCGCAAAGCGCACCAAGGGTGAAACGGCCAGCGGGCGGCGGCGGTCAAAATAACAGGGAACAGCGTCTTGCCGGGCAAGCCCGCTTAAATAGGGCTCATAGGGGGTAAGGTCCCGCGCAATAATCACAAAATCGCCAAAACGGTAGCCCTTTTCACGCACTAAGCGCCGCACCGTTTGCAGCACAAAAGCAACCTCCTGCTTGGCGTTTTTGGCTACCGCCAGCGTAATTTGCCGGGTGGGCTCTAAATACGGCTCGGTGCCCGAAAAAGCAAGGGCGCGTTCTAAAATGCTTAACTCCCGACTGCGGGCCGCCGGCGCCGGCAACACCACCGGCTGTGCAACCTCAACCCCGTTTTGCCGGGCAAAGGCGGTAAGTTCGGCCGCCAAGGCGCTAATATTTTCAAACGCGCCGGCCTTGCCGGGCTGCTCCCCCTCCCCGCACAGGGTTAGGTAGCATTTTTTACTTTGGCGCAAAATAAGGTGCAAAATTTTAAGCTGCTGGCCGGTAAAGCCCTTAAAAGCGTCTAAGTAAACGGTTTTGTTTTTAAAATACCCGTTCTCGCGTGCTTTTTTATAAAAACGCTCCGGGTCGTCTAACGGGTCTAAAAAAACGCTCTGCAGCATTTGGTTGTATTCGGCGTACAGCAACGCCAGCTCCTGCAGCTTTTGCTGCAGCAGCCCGTTTTGCACCCGGGCAGCCGAGCTTAGCGCCTCGGCCGAAACATCGGCCATTTTAAGCTCGGCAACCGTACCCAGCATTTGCCGCACAAAGGCTGAAAGACTGCCAACCCTGCCAAACGCTTTTAAGGCGGGTTTGTTTTTGTTAATGGCGTTATTCATTAAAATAAACCGCTCGGCGTCGGTTACGCGCCGGCCGGCAATGCCGCCGTACAGCCGCCCGGCGCTTTCGGCCATGCGGGTAAAGCTTAAAACCTCGGCCTTTGCGGCAAAGCCGCCCCCTAAACGGTGCAGCAGCGCGCGCTCGGTTTCAAAGGTAAATTGCTCCGGCACAATAAAAAGAATATTGCCGTGCTCGGCCTTGTTTTGAGCAATGTGGTTGTAAATATAAGTGGATTTACCGGCCGCGGCCCGGCCGAAAATTAAATGTAACAAGCTACTGCTCCCCCTTTTGGCTGCCGGGCGCAACGCCAAAATGCTTTTTGTACGCCCGGTAAAACGCCGAATAATCGTGAAATCCGCAATCGGCCGCAGCTGCGGTTGCCGCCGCGCCGCCGGCAATACGCCAGTGGGCCTCCAGCAGCCGCTTTAGGCGAATATACTCCCAAACCGTGCTGCCCGAAGCCTCCTTAAACAAACGATTTAAATGATTTTTGCTTAAATAAAATTTTTCAGCCAAAATTTCTAACGAAAGCTCCTCAAACAAATGGCCGTTAATGTATTCCACAATGCTGCTGCCCAGCAGCTGAACGCCCGGCTCCTGCGCAGTTTTAACGCCGCGCCGCAAAAAAGCGCTTTGCAGCTCGTACAAAACGGTGTAAAGGGCGCACTGCACCGCCAAACGGCGTTGCTCGGGGGCCTGCAGGGCGCGGTCTACCCCTTTTAGGCACTCTTGAATATAGGCCGACCGAACCTCCCTCGCGGTAAACAAATTTCCGGTGCCAAGCGGGCGGTTTACCAGCGGGGCCAGCAGCAAAGCCGCCACGCCCTCGGGCTGCAAAACCGATTCCTCAAACGAAAGCACAATACGCTCGTACGGGCTGTTGCTGCGCACCGAAACCTTGTGAAACTCCCCCCGCCGCATAACCATAACGCTGCCCGGCTCTAACGGGTACAGCCGGCCCTCTACCAAATAATCGGCGCTGCCGGCCACAAAAAAATAAAGCTCATGCTGCGTGTGGGTATGC
>URRK01000212.1 GCA_900550315.1 uncultured Oscillospiraceae bacterium
CGCCAACGCCGCTTTTTGCGCCAGCAGCTGCAAAACCTTATCCAGCTCCAGCGTGCGGCAATATTTAAAATCACTTGTCATCATTATTCTCCTGCTTCATACAAACCGAACGGTAAAACTCCAGTGTTTTGTAATGGCTTTCGGTTTGGGTTGAAAGGTACTTTTCGCAACAATCGGAGAGCAAATTTAAATCGGCCGGCGGCACGGTAAACGAAAAAATTTTTTGAAACGGGGCGTACAAAATGTGCCGCATGGCGCAAAGCACCGTATTGTTTAAATAAGCCCCAAAACCGCCGTTGCCCCGCCGGCAGCCGCTGCAAAAAAGGCACCCCTCTTTGTAATCAAAATAAAAACAGCCGTCCTGCTCCTTTTGGCAAACGCTGCAGCCTAAAAGGTCCGGCATATAGCCGGCCTCGGCCGCAAAACGCAGCTCGTAAACCGCTTTTATAAGCTCAAACGGGCGTTTGTGGTGCATTACCAAAAACAACGCGTTTAACAGCAGCCGCAAAAAAACGGCGTTGTGCTGCCCCTCTGGCACCTGGCGCAAGGCCAGCTCACAAAAATACTGCGCTAAAGCAAGCCCCTCCAGGTCGTAGCGCAGCTCAAAAAAAAGGTCGATCACAACGGCGTCGGTAACCTTATATGTATCCTTAGCTTTGTACAAGGTAAAGGTGCAGTAGCTTAGCAGTGAGGTTGCCGCCGCGTTTTTGCTTTTTATGCGGCGCGCCCCGTCGGCAAACGCGCGAATTAAGCCGTTTTCAGCCGTTAAAATTGCCAATAGCTTGTCATTTTCCCCCACCGGCGTTTCCCGTATTACCAGGCCGGGGGTTACTATTTTTGTTTTCAACGCTGTTTTCCCCGTTTCCAGCCTTGGTTTTGTAGGCTAAATAATCGGCAATGCTGCCAGTTAGGTAAAAATTGTTCCAAAGATCCTGCTCTTTCATAACGCCGCCCCTTTTGTAAAAGCTTGCCGCCGAAAACCGCCGGCTCTAACTTTAGCCTTTGCAAAAAAAGCAAGGTTATAAACGGTAATTTATTGTAAAAATTGCAAAAAATTACGGCAGCTTCAACCGCTGCGAAACCCGTTGCCGCCGCTGCTTTTTCTGCCGTTTAAACCTTAAAGCCACGTCAAAAAGCCCGAACTAAAGCGGTTATTGGTCTAACCCCAGGCTGTGAATGGCGCCGGCGCGGTTGCGCCAATCCTCCTTTACCTTTACCCAAAGCTGTAAATTAGTTTTGCAGCCAAAAAAGCGTTCAATATCCTGCCGCGCGTGCGACCCTATTTTTTTTAACATACTGCCGCCCTTGCCAATAATAATACCCTTGTGGCTTTCTTTTTCGCAGTAAATCGTTGCGCCAAGCTCCAGCACCGGCTCGCCGGCGGCGTTATCCCGCTCGTAAAACTGCTCAATTTCAACGGCAATGCCGTGCGGCACCTCGTTGCTAAGCAGCCGCAGCAGCTTTTCTCGAATAATTTCCGCAATCATAGTCTTATCCGGCTGGTCGGTTACAACATCCCCGGTAAAAAAGTGCACCGAGTTTTTAGCAAACCTGCTAAGCTCGGTTAAAAGTTCCTCCAGCCCGCTGCCGTTTTTGGCCGAAACCGGCACCACCGCCGCAAAGCTAAACGCCGCCGTATAAGCCGAAATAATTGGCAGCAGCGCGTCTTTTTGCGGTAAAAGGTCTATTTTATTTAAAGCTAAAACCGTAGGCAGCTGCCGGCGGGCAAGCTCTTTCATCAGCTCCAGCTCGGCCGGCGGCAGGGCGTTGGCGTTCAACTTAAATCGCGGCGCGCAATCTACCACCAAAACGGCGGCTTCCACATCCGAAAGGCCGCTGCCAACCGCGCGGATCATTTGCTTGCCCAGCTCGTTGCGCGCTTTGTGAAACCCCGGGGTATCTACAAAAACAAACTGCTCGGCCCCGCGGTTGCACACGCCCAAAATTTTGTTGCGGGTTGTTTGCGGCTTGTTAGAAACAATGGCAACCTTTTGCCCAACCGCCCGGTTTACTAACGAGGATTTTCCCACATTCGGGCGGCCGACTACGGCAATAAAGGCAGATTTTGTTTGTACGTTGCTTTGGCTCATTTTTAAACCTCGTAGGTGTCGCTGTCGGCGCTGCGCACAACGCCCAGGCGGTTTAATACATCCTCTTCCTTTTCACGCATACGCATTTCCTCCAGCCCGCCGTTTACATGGTCGTAGCCCAGTAAATGCAGCATGGAATGTACGGTTAAAAAGGCAATCTCCCGCTGAAGGGAGTGCTCGTAAAGCTTGGCCTGTTTTACGGCGTGATCTACCGAAATCACAATATCGCCCAGCATTTTTGCGCCGTTTTCGGGGTTAATATCGTACACGCCGTTTTCCCCTAACGGGAAGGAGAGTACATCGGTGGCTTTATCAATTCCGCGGTGTTCTAAATTTAGTTTATGTATTTCGGCGTCGTCTACAAAGGTTACGTTCACCTCGGCCGGAAACTCAAAATTTTCGGTAATCAGCACGGCCGTGCAGGCGCGCCGAACCAGCAGACGAATGCCCGATGGCAGCTTGCCGCTTTCTTGCTTTTCGGTAATAATTACTTTTGTTTTGGTCACTTCAACTTCCTCCTGTTTTCCTCTTGCTTTTCGTAAGCCTTAATAATTTCCATTACCAGCTTGTGGCGTACAACATCCCGCCCCGAAAGCTTAATAACAGCAATATCCTCTACATTTTTTAAAACGGTCATGGCGTCCCGCAGGCCGGAGCGCTTACCGTCCGGTAGGTCTATTTGGGTAATATCCCCGGTTACAACGGCTTTAGAGTTAAAACCCAGCCGGGTTAAAAACATCTTCATTTGCTCGCAGGTGGTGTTTTGCGCTTCGTCTAAAATAATAAAGCTGTCATCCAGCGTGCGGCCGCGCATATAGGCCAGCGGGGCAACTTCAATATCCCCCCGCTCGTGGTAGCGGTTAAAGGCCTCGGCCCCCAGCATATCAAACAACGCGTCGTAAAGC
>URRK01000213.1 GCA_900550315.1 uncultured Oscillospiraceae bacterium
ACAGCCCAACACCGTTTTAATTTTTGGCGGAACCAACGATTTTTGGGCCGGCGCCCCTTTGGGAAAGCTGCAGTTTGAAAACTGGACCGACGAAGATTTAAAATGCACCTTGCCGGCGTTTTGCTGCCTGCTGCACACCGTTAAACAAGCCTTTTTAAAAGCGAAAATTGTTGTAATTATAAACGATTTGTTCTCCCCCGAGCTTACCTTAGGCCTAAAACAGGGCTGCGAAGCGTACCAGGTACCGTTTGTTGCGCTTCGTAACATTAAAAAGCAGGGCGGCCACCCCAACAAGGTTGGCATGACGCAAATTTTTGAGCAGCTGTACCACCGCCTTGAAAACTGCTGAAAGGCAAAATAAAGTACTGTTAAATTAATTAAATAATAAACAAATCCGCATTTTTGTAAAAGCGCTTTAAAGCACCCTTTACAAAAATGCGGATTTAATTTTTATAAAACCCTATTCAATTTAATTAAAATCTTTGGCCGGCCAAGCCTACCCGCTTTGCCCGGCACGGTTTACCCCGTAAACGCCTAAGATAATTGGAACGCAAAGCAGCAGCTGCAAAGCCGAAAACGGCTCTTTTAAAATGAATACCCCCGCCAGCAGCGAAACAATTGTAATAATGTTAGAAAAGGAGGAGGAGCGCACTGCGCTGATTTGCGTGGTAGAATAGTTGTAAAGCAAAAACGCCGCCACGCTGGAAACCACCGCCAGGTAAGCAATTGCCAGCCAAAAATTTGGCTGCACGGCGGCAGCGGCCAGCCCGGTAAAAAAGCGGCCGCGCAGCACCAAAACGGCCGCCGCGTTAAAGCTAACGCTGCCTAATAAAAACATTAAGTAGGTGCGCTCAAAAGCCGTAAACTGGGCCGAAATGCTGCGGCTAAGCAAATTAAAGGCCGCGGCCGAAACCACTGCGCCAACCAGCAGCACCACCCCTAAAAAATAGCTGGGCTGCCCATTGTTAGAAAGCAGGCTGATTGCCCCAACCCCCAGCAAAGAAACCACCGTGCAAACATGCTGCAAAACGGTTGGTTTTTCGCCCAAAAAGGCACCGGAAAACAAAATAACCGCCACCGGCACCAGCCCAATAATTACCCCCGAAAGGGCCGAAGAGCAAAGCGAAATACCGTAAAGCTCTAACAAATAATAGCAAACCGGCTGCGCCAGGCCCATTAAAATAAGCCGCTTTAGCGGCTTGCCCCTTAACCGCAGCCGAAAACGGCCGGTAAGCAACAGCAAATTTAACACCGCAAAGGCAACGGTAAACCGCACCGCCAAAATAACCAGCGGGTGCGCTGCCTGCAGCGCTATTTTAGAAAACAAAAAACTAAACCCAAAAATAACATTGGCCAACAGTGCCGCCGCCATGCCCCAAAGCTGCTTTGGTTGCTTTAATTGCTGCAATTTTTCAGTCCCCTTTTTTCTGCCTTTTGGCAGCGTAATTCCCCTTAGGCGCGGTCGGTAGAGCACCCCGCTGCCAAAAAAATGTATGCTTTAGGCGGCAAAGCCCGCAGCCTTAAAGTTTGCACTTTTAGTGCCAAAACCCACAGCCCTGTAATTTGTGCTTTTGCGGCCTCACCGTTTTTTGCAACCCTACCGGGTTTTCTGCGGCTTCATCGGGTTTTCGCAAACTTATTAGTTTTTTTCAACCTTATTAACTTTTTACAGCTTTACCAGCTTTTTAAACGCCGACCCCAGCGCAACGGTTTTGTTTAATTCTTCTTCGCTTACCCAAACAAACTCTTGGCTTTTGTTGCTGCACTGCACCGTGTAGCACTGCATTTGCCATTCAATGTGCGTAAAAATGTGTTTTTGTTTTTGGGGCTTTGGGTAAAGCTCGCCGCTAATTTTGTGCTCGGCCAACCAGCTTTCGGCCGTTTTAGCGCCGGGTGCCTGCTGGGTGTTCGGCAGCTGCCACATTCCGGCAAGCAGACCGGTATCCGGCCGCTTGCACACCGCAATCTCATTGCCAAAACGCAGCAAAAACACTGTTAATTGCTGCACCTTTCGGGCCGGCTTTTTTAAAAGCACCGGGTACTGCTGCCAGCTGCTGTTTTGGTTGGCCAGGCAAAAGCCGGCCGCCGGGCAGCCCCCGCAGCGCGGCGCACCGTTTGGCAGGCAAACAATTGCCCCCAGCTCCATTAGGCTTTGGGTAAAATCGCCGCGGTCCCCGGCCGGGGGGTAAACGGCTTTTAGCGCCTCGGTTACGGCTTTTTTGTAAGCTGCATCGGCAATATTGCTGCCGTTTTCCGTAATGCGGGAAACCACCCGCAGCACATTGCCGTCTACCGCCGGGGTGGCCTGCTCAAAGGCAATAGAGCAAATTGCCCCAACCGTGTAGGGGCCAATGCCGGTAAGGGCGCCAACTTTTTTGGGGTCGGTAGGAAAAACGCCGCCGTGCTCGCGGCAAATTTGCAGCGCTGCCCGTTGCATATTGCGCACCCTGGAATAATACCCCAGCCCCTCCCAAAGCTTTAACAGCTTTTCCTCGGGGGCCTGCGCCAGACTTTGAACAGTTGGCAGCTGCTTTAAAAAGCGCAGGTAGTACGGAATAACGGTATCTACCCTTGTTTGCTGCAGCATAATTTCCGAAACCCAAACGCGGTACGGGTCTTTATTTTCCCGCCAGGGCAAAACCCTTGCATTTTGGCGGTACCAGGGCAGCAGCGCCGCCGGCAATTTTTTTAGCTGTAGTTGGTTTGGCGGCGTAACCGCAAGGCCCATAAAAACACCTACTTTTTAAAAGAATTAATTCTATTGTTTTTTGAGTGTACCACATTTACAAGGGCTTGTCAATTCCCGCGGCAAAAATGCCAAAAAATTCCGTGCGGGCGGCTGCCCGCACGGAAAACCGTAAAGCTTTATTTTTTAAATATTCCCTTAAAGTTTTTTAGCAACACTTTAAAGTATGCTTTTTAAACAGGCTTTATTTTAAGGCTTATTTTTGCCGGCCTGCATTTAACCGGCCCGGCCGCCCT
>URRK01000214.1 GCA_900550315.1 uncultured Oscillospiraceae bacterium
GGTGCCGGCTCTGTTGCAGGATTGTGGCGTTAATATTACCAAGCGCCCGTTTTACACCATTAAAAAAGCCGGCTCGGTGCGCTGGTATTTTGAACAGCTTATTTTGCTGAATAAGCTGGACGCACCAACCAAAAATTTGCTTTTAAATTCTTTAACCGTTGCTTTAATTTACAATATTGGTCGCAATTTAAGCGGTGCGCACAGTTTAAGCAAAAGCTACAAAATTCGCCGTGCTATTGATTATATTACCACTAACCCGGCCGAGCACCACCCCGTTGCCTTTTATGCCGAGATGTGCCGGCTTTCGGTTTCGCGGTTTTCGGCAATTTTTAAGGAGGCCACCAATACTTCGGTAAAGGAGTATATTTCGGGCGTGCGGTTGGAGTGCGTGATTAATGATTTTTATAACGACCGCGATTGGACCCTTTCAATTGACGAAATTGCCAACAATAACGGTTATTTTAACATGACAAACTTTTACAACAAGTTTAAAGAGTACACCGGAAAAACGCCCGGCCAGTTCAGAAAGTACATTACAAAAAACAGGGATTGATTCAACAACTGCAAACAGCAGCTAAACTAAAAAATTCTTTGCGTAGTTAGTAAAAAAACAGTTTAAACCGATATTGTTTGTACCATATTTTTGCTTTATAATAAAAATTCTTGTTAATACAAAAACGCTTATTAATACACTGTTTGGTTACATCATTACAAGTTGAAAGGGTGTTTGGTAATGAAAAAATATGTTGCCCCTGAAATGAATAAAATTAAAAGCTCGCAGGTTTCGGTTATGGATTCCAGCAGCATTTTAGGTAACGATGCGGAGGCCGCAGTCGGCGGCGAGTTGGAATTTTAAAATTCACTGCGTGCATTTTAAAAGCAACGGGCAATGGAATCTACTTACTTCTGTTGCCCGTTTAAATTTTTTAATAAAACTGCGCTAAACGGTTGCTTTTTACGAAATTGTGCGAAATTAGCGTAAAAACAGTAAAAACAGATATAGAATAGCGTTGTGCTACTATGCTATAATTTTGGTGGAAAACAAAGTTATTTTGTGCCTGTTTTAGGTTTTGGAATAACCTGCGAATAAAACAGGCGCAGCTTTGCAGAAATACGGAGGTATATTATATGAAAAAGGTTCTTTCGGTAACCCTTGCTGCAGTGCTTTTATTTACGGCTTTTGTAACGGTGTTTAGCTTTAACGCCGCCGCCGAAAGCGTAGAGCTGCTGGGCAACGGCAATTTTAACGGAACTGCCGGAGAGTGTGTTCCCTGGCAGCAGGTAGATAATTCTGCCGAAAAAAATGCTGCCTTTGTTTACGCAGAGGAGGCTGGACGCCAGTTTGCCTCGGGCAAGGCGGGCAGCGCTGTTTTTAAGCAGGTTACTTTAAAAGCTAATGTTAGCTACACCGTTAGCTTTGAGGCCCGCTTTTTGGGCGACGCCGTGCCGGATAACTTTAACAGCTTTTACCGTGCCGGCTTTGCCGCCAAAGTTTCTGCTTTGGGTAACAGCAATTTTGTTGGCCCGAACAGCACCGGGAATAAATATTACAGTATTTACAGCAGTCAGTTAAAAAAGGTAAAAGACGGCGTTATTGCCAATGTTTCGGCTTGGGCTGCGCACAGCTTTACCTTTACCCCCGCGGCCGACCTTACCACCTATTTTGTGTTAGGCTCTTACGACAGCAGCTGTAAAGCTACTTTAGAGGTAGACAACGCCTTTATTTGCAAAACCGAGGATTTGGTAACCGTTACCGCGAAAGCGGGGCAGGGCGGCAGCGTTTTAGGCGGCGGCGTTACCTTTAAAGGCAACAAGGTTACTCTTACTGCCGTACCAAACACAGGGTACGAGCTTTTTGCCTGGCTGAACGGCAGCGGCGAAAAATTAGGCATGTCTTTAAGCTTAGATGTTACCGCTACCGAGGATTTAACCGTTACGGCACAATTTGTTGCAAGCGGTACTGCGGCCGATTTCATTGCCGGCGGCGATTTTAACACCGGCCTTGCCAACACCTTTACGGTGCGTAAGCAGGGCACCACAGCCGAATTTGAGCAGGAGCCGGTGCAAGAGGGCGACCTTTGTCTAAAAGGTGCGGCCGGGCTATCGATCTTTGCGCCGGTTACCTTAAAAGCGGACACCGAATACACCATGACCTTTGATACCAAGTTAGCCGCAACGGCAATTCCCTCCGCATACGAAAGCTTTTACCGTGCCGGCTTTGTAAAAAAGGTTGGTTACCTTTCGGGCTCGGCTTTTGAAAACGGCAGCTATTATTCATTTTACGCTAAGCAAAAATCAACCCCCTATGCGTGGCAGACCCACACCGTTACCTTTACGCCGTCGGCCGATTTTACCGGCTACGCCGTTATTGGCACGGTAGACAATTTAGCCGCAGCCGCATTTTACTTAGATAATTGGCATTTAGCTAAAACGGCCGATTACAAAACCGTGGCCCTAACCGCCGAGCGCGGCGGCAGCGTTAGCGGCGGCAAAAAGGTTGTTGCCGGCAACGCCGTTACCGTTCGGGCGGCTGCACAAAACGGTTATCGCTTTACCGGTTGGTTTGAAAACGGGGTTAAAAAATCTAACCAGGAAAGTTATACCTTTACCGTAACCAATAATATTACCCTTACCGCTAAGTTTGAAAGCGACTGCACCACCGCCGAAAACCTGCTGCAAAACGGCGATTTTGAAAGCGGGTTAAAGGTAGAAAAGATTTTTGATAACGCCGATAAAGCAAACGCCCAAACGGTTATGAAAAATAATGCCGGTAAGTGGGGACGCCTATTCTCCGGTGTAACGGCAATGGATCTTGTTGGCGAGGCCGATTTTACTGAGGGTGACAGCACTACCAAAAATGGCACCGCCTACCTAAAAACAGGCACCACGGCCGACGGCAAATATATTCGCGGGTTTGGCCAGTTTGTGTACCTTGAAAAGGGCGATTATGTTTTACAGTTTACCGCCAAAAACAAT
>URRK01000215.1 GCA_900550315.1 uncultured Oscillospiraceae bacterium
CCTGCAAATTAAAGGTGCAGGTGCTGTAAACCAGCTTACCACCCGGCTTTAATGCCGCAAGGGCATTCGTTAAAATTTCGCGCTGGCGCGGCACGCAAAGGGCAATGTTTTGCAGGCTCCACTGCCGCAGCGCCTCGGGATTATGGCGGCACATGCCCTCGCCCGAGCAGGGGGCGTCTACCAAAACCGTATCAAAATATTCCGGCAAGGCGGCGCACAGGTTGGCCGTATTCATGCTTGTTACAACAGCGTTGGCAATGCCAAACCGCTCTAAATTAGAAAGCAGCGCGCCCGTGCGCCCTTTTACAAACTCGTTGCTCCAAAGCTGGCCCTTACCAGCTAAAAGCGCCCCTATTCCGGTAGATTTTCCGCCCGGGGCGGCGCAGAGATCTAAAACACGCTGGCCCGGCTGCGCCGCCACAGCGGTAATTACCGAGCCGGCCGAGGGCTCTTGCACATAAAACGCACCGGCGTGGTGCAGCGGGTGGTGCCCAATGCCCTGGTAGGTTGGGGGCAGATAGTAAGCATTTTGGCAAAAAGGGGTTGGCTCTAACAAAAAGCGAAAGCCGGCCTGCAGCACCTTGGGCGTTGCCTTTAGCGGGTTTAGCCGAATACCGCGGTAGGCCGGTTTACTAAAAATGGCTTGCAGCTGCGGCAGGGTGTAGCCCGAAAAACCGGCCAGATGTTTTAAAAACTGCTCTTTCAAAAAAATAACCCCTTTTGCATAATTAAAATAATTGCGGGCAAACTGTAAAATGAAGTAGATGTACTTCAAGCAATACCGAAAGCGTGGTGAAAAAAATGAATAACCAGAACCAACAAAAACAGCAGCAGCAAAATCAGCAAAAGCAACAGCAGCAACAGCAGCAAAAACAGCAGCAGCAGCAACAGCAACAAAAACAGCAACAGCAGCAGAATAACGACCAATTTTAAGCTTTAAAACGCTGCAGAATAGCTTGTACAGCCGGTAGCCTTTACCGGTAAAGAACATTTTGCCGGTACCATTTTGCCGGCGGGCCGGCCGGGCAAACGCCCCGCCGGCTTTACTGTTTTTAGGCTTTGGGCAGTAAAGCAAAAAACTGCCGTAAGGTAAACACTTACAGGGAGCTTTGCGCCTTGCTGCCCCAACATTAAGCCAAACAACGCTTTAAAGCACGGGCGGCAAGCGCCGTTAACTGCGGGAATTGGGCTGCTCGGCCATGGCGCGCAGCTGAAACCCCTCCCCCAAAACGCCGCCGGTAACGGTAATAACCGTAAAGGCGTGCGGATCGGTTTGGCGCACCAATTGCACTGCGCGAGCCACCTCCGGCTCACGCAGGGCGCAAAGCAGCACACTGCCGGAATTGCCGGAATAGGCCCCCACAGCCGGCAACAGCGTTACTCCACGCCGCAACTGCTGCATGATCTTGCCCGAAAGCTCTTGCCCTTTTGCGGTAATAATAAAAAGCAGGCGACCCCGATCCCCACCGTACAAAACTGCGTCAATCACGCGGCTGGAGGCAAACAACGAAACGGCCGTGTACAGCAAGGTTTGCAGATCTTTGTAGCATACCGCCGCCAGCAGCGCCACGGCGCCATCTAACAACAGCATAACCAGCCCCATTGAAAGGTAAGGCCTTTTACGCCGCCAAAGCTTTGCTAAAATATCTATACCGCCGGTGGTTGCCCCACGCAGCATAACCGCTGCAATGCCCAGCCCGCTTAGCATACCGCCAAACAGCGCTGCCAACAGGCGATCGCCCGAAAAGGGGCGAAAAACAGCGGCGCAAAGCTGCATAAAAACCGAGATAAGCACCGTAACCGCTGTGGTGCGAATCATAAATCTGCCACCAATTAAAAATAGCCCTAACAGCAGCACCGGCACATTCAGTACAAAGTACAAAGCGCCGGTTGGCAGCCCCAGCCAAAAATGCAGCACCGCCGCCACGCCGGTAAAGCCCCCGGGCGAAATGCCGTTATTTTCAATAAAATAATAAAAGCCAAAGGCGTAAATAAACGCGCCAGCCGTGTAAAATAAATAATCGGCCGTTACGGCAGCGGCTGATGTTTTTAAACTGCTTTTCACAGGCACACCCCTTTATACTTATATATAATAGAGTATGCCCGCCAAGCGGCGTTATATTTTACAAAAGCGCCCAAGGAAACGCCAAAAGCGTTACAACCAGGTTTAAGGCCGCAAACTGGCCGTTGCAAGTCGGCTCAACCCCAACCAATGCAATAAACCGACGTACGGCTTGTTTTTTTGCTGCCGCCCGTTACACGGACAGGCCTGGCAACACCGAATGTTTTAAATAATTTATTTGCTGTTTTGAAGCTGCCAGGCGGCCTCAAACAATTGGCGCGCCCGTGCCGCATTGCCGGAAAGCTGCAGATACCCAAACAGCGCCTCCAGCCCGGTGGCGGCGTGGTACTCGGCGTCGGTTGCGTTTTTGGGCGTGTTGCCGGTGTGCAAATTTCGGCCGCGTTTAAAAACAGCCAGCTCCTGCTCAGTCAGCTGCCCCAAAAGGGCGGCGGCTACCTTAGCCTGCGCCCCCGCCCGAACATAATTTACCGAAAGGCTGTGCAGCGCCCCGGCCGGGCGGTTAATTTCGGCCAGCTTTTCCCGCACAAACAGGCTGTAGACCGCGTCCCCCACAAAGGCCAGCGCGCCGGTGCCAAGCGTTTTTATATCTTGTTCCATTTATTCTTCCTATTACTTTAAAATTATTTACGGTACATAGTCAAATTCAATATCGTAAACGCAAACGGTGTCCCCCTCCTGCACGCCGGCCTGCTCTAAGGCCGCAATAATGCCGGAGGATTGCAAACACCGCTGAAAATACTGCAGCGATTCGTAATCGTCGGGGTTTATCTGGTTTAAAAGCTTTAACAGCCATTCGCCCTCCACAAAAAATACATCGCCCTCGCGCCGCAGTGTAAAATCGCGCTTTTTGGGCTGCGCAAAATCCTCTACCGGGGCCGGCTCGGCCTGGTAC
>URRK01000216.1 GCA_900550315.1 uncultured Oscillospiraceae bacterium
TGGGCCGGCGAGGGCGGCGGCGTTTTGTTAAACCAGGCGCCGCACAATTTAGACCTTTGGCAGTGGATTTTTGGGATGCCGCAAAGCATTTACGCCAGCTGCGATGTTGGCAAGTACCACCAAATTGAGGTAGAAGACGATGTGACCCTGCTGGCTAAATACCAAAACGGCGCCACTGCAACCTTTATTACCTCTACCGGGGAGTACCCCGGCACCAACCGACTGGAAATTAGCGGCAGCTTAGGCAAAATGGTGCTGGAAAACGGCACCTTAACGCTAACCAAAACGGCCGAGGATGAGCGGGAGTTTTGCAACAGCCGGCAGGCCAGCCCTAAAATTCCGGTTGCCACTACCGTTTTTAAAGATGAACCCGGAAAAGAGCCTCACCTGCAAATTTTAGAGGATTTTGCAAAGGCCGTTTTAACCGGCAGCCCTCTGCTTGCCCCGGGGGAGCAGGGCGTTTTAGAGCTAACCCTTTCAAACGCGGCGTACCTTTCGGCCTGGACGGGCAAGCCCGTTACCCTACCGCTGAACAACGCCGAATTTAACGCCCACTTGGCAAAGCGCATTGCCCATTCCCGCAAAAAGCAATCGGCTGACCCCAATGTATATTCCGGGGACCTTGCACGCTGGCAGGTAAAATGGTAAAAGTGTTTGTAAAAATACGGTCGGCCGAAACAAGCCGACTAAATAAACTTTATTTTAATTAAATGGGGGATCTTTATGAAAATAGGCGCACAGCTTTACACCGTGCACGAGCACACCAAAACGCTGCCCGACCTTGCCGAAGCCCTAAAAAAAGTGGCCGATATTGGCTACCGCTATGTACAGGTTTCGGGCACCTGCGATTACGAGCCGGCTTGGCTAAAAGAGCAGCTTGAAAAAAACGGCCTTTGCTGCGTGTTAACGCACACCAAGCCCGAAAAAATGTTGGCCGACCCGCAAAAGGTTGCCGAGGAGCACAGCGTTTTTGGCTGCAGCTACATTGGCCTTGGCGGCATGACGGGGCTTTGGAACTTTGAGGAAAAGTCGGACGAGGAACTTGTAACAGGCTTTTTAAAAAATTACCGGCCGGTTATGCAAACCTTTCAAAAAAACGGCAAAAAGCTTATGTACCATAATCACCATTACGAATTTGTTCGGCTGCCAAACGGGCAGGATATGATCCACTACTTAGCTGAGCGCACCGGCGAGGAGCTGGGCTTTACGCTGGACACTTACTGGGTGCAGTACGGCGGGCTTGACCCGGCCGAGCTGATTTGCGATTTAAAAGGCCGCGTACCCTGCGTGCATTTTAAAGATTTAGCCGTTACCCGCAAGCTGGTTCAGAAAAGCCGCGGCGTTATTATGGCACCGGTTGGGGGCGGCAACCTAAACTGGCAAAAAATTATTAAGGCCTGCGAATTTGCCGGCACCGAATACGCGCTGGTAGAGCAGGATAACAGCTACGGGGCAGACCCGTTTGGCAACCTAAAGCAAAGCTTTGAATTTTTAAAGGCCCAAGGTCTTGAGGTTGAATAATAAGGAGAGAGAACCGTGCAACAGGTTAGAATTGGTATTATTGGAATTGGGAACATGGGCAGCAGCCACCTAAAAAATTTGCAGGAGGGCAAAGTGCCGGAAATGGTTGTTGGCGCCGTTTGCGATGTAAAGCCCGATCGCCTGCAATTTGTAAAAGAAACCTACGGCGACATACCCTGCTTTGAAAGCGCCGAGGAGCTCATGAACAGCGGCTTGGTAGACGCCGTTTTAATTGCAGTACCGCATTATTCTCACCCCCCGCTGGCAATGATGGCTATGAAAAAGGGGCTGCATGTCATGTGCGAAAAGCCGGCCGGCGTTTACACCAAACAGGTGAAGGAAATGAACGCCGTTGCCAAAACCTGCAATGTTAAATTTGGCATGATGTTTAACCAGCGCACCAACTGCGTTTACCGCAAAATGCACGAGCTGGTTCACAGCGGAAAATACGGTGAAATTCGCCGCACCAATTGGATTATTACCAACTGGTACCGCACCCAAAGCTATTACGATTCCGGCGAATGGCGCGCTACCTGGTCGGGCGAGGGCGGCGGCGTTTTGCTAAACCAGTGCCCCCACCAGTTAGACCTTTGGCAGTGGATTTGCGGTATGCCCGAAAAAATACTGGCAAAAATGCAGTTTGGCCATTGGCATGATATTGAAGTGGAGGACGATGTGACCTGCTTTGCCACCTACAAAAACGGCGCTACCGGCGTTTTTGTAACCAGCACGGGCGACGCCCCCGGCACCAACCGGTTTGAAATTACCTTAGACAAGGCCAAGCTGGTTTGCGAAAACGGCGAACTTACTCTTTATGAAAATGATGTTCCTTGCTCTGTTCACATTAAAACCGAAAAAAGCGGCTTTAAAAAGCCGGAGCTGACCGAAACAAAGGTAGAAACCGACGGCGAGAATTTGCAGCATGTTGGCGTGCTGCGCGCCTTTGCGGCAGCCATTTTGCGCAACGAGCCCATGGTGGCCGACGGCAGCGAGGGCATTAACGGCCTAATTATTTCTAACGCCATGCACCTTTCGGCCTTTTTAAACCGCGAGGTTACCCTGCCAATTGACGACGATTTGTATTACAGCGAGCTGCAAAAGCGTGTGGCCGCCTCCCGCCGCAAAACCGGCGTGGTAGAGCAGGTTGCCAACACCGAGGGCACCTATTAATTTATTTGTTTGGCAGGCAAGGGCCCTTGCTTGCCAAGAAATAAAGCCTTGGCCCGTACCGGGCCTTTGTTTAAAGGAGTTTATTTGAATGAAAAATATTGTAATTACCGGGGCAGGCGGCGTTTTGTGCGGCGCCTTTGCCAAGCATTTAGCAAATAAAGGGAACACCGTTGCCCTTTTAGACCTTAACCTAAAGGCGGCCGAGGCCGTAGCGGCCGAAATTACCGCCGCCGGCGGCAAGGCCAAGGCCTACCAAACCAATGTGCTGGAAAAAGAGGCCT
>URRK01000217.1 GCA_900550315.1 uncultured Oscillospiraceae bacterium
AGACCGTGCCGGGAACAACATCAATACCGGCCTTTTCCCCAACCAAACGAATGTCGGAGCTTTCGGGCATATTAGCGGCCCAGGCTACCGTAAAATGAAGGGTGCAGCCGTTTTTAAAGGTAATGGTGCCGGCGGCAAAATCCTCAACATCCATTTCGTTAGGGTTGAATTTGCGCATATTTTGCACCGACCCGGTGCGGGCGCCGCTGGCGGCAAGATCGCCCAGCTCGTTGGCGTGGTGCTTGCCGCACCGCCCGCTGACCGATTGAATTTCGGGGTTGCCCATAAGCCACAAAGCTGCGTCTAACATATGCACGCCAATATCGCACAGGGCGCCGCCGCAGCTGAATTTTTTAATGTGAAAGGTGCCCCAGTAGGGAATACCGCGCCGCCGTATGCGAGAAAAGGAGGCGTAGTAAGGCTGCCCTAAATTTCCGCTTTGTACAAAGGCCTTTGCCGCTTGGCGGTCGGGCGTGTAGCGCATGCTTTGGCAGGCCATTAACAGCAGCCCCTTTTCTTTGGCTAAGCCAAACAGCTCGGTCGCTTCGGCGTAGGAAAAGGCTAACGGTTTTTCGCAAAGCACATTGGCGCCGTACTGCAGCGCTAACTTTACCAAGCTGTAATGAAAGGCGTTTGGCACGCAAATTGAAACTAATTGCGGCCGTACCTCTTTTAACATTTGCTCGGCGCTTTCAAAGGCTTTTTCAATGTGCTGCTCGGCGGCCAGCGCTTTGGCGGCGGTTAGGTTCACATCGGCAACGGCGGCCAGCTCAAATACATCGCTGCGGCTGCGGTAAGCCGGGATGTGGGCAGAGCTGGCAATCATCCCTGTACCGATAATTGCTGTTTTAATCATTTATTTTCTACCTCATTTATAAAGTTCAGGGTTTGGCTATCCGGCTTTGTGGCGCGGTATTCCAGCCCAATGTACCCGCCGTAATTTAAAGCCTTTAGGTGCTTTAAAATGGCAACATAATTGGCCGTGCCGGTGCCCGGCTCGTGCCGGCCGGGGCAATCCGCCACATGAAAATGGCCAATGCGCGCTAAATTGCGGTCAATTTCGGCTAAGCTAAAGTCGCCCATTTTGTGCTGGTGGTAAATGTCGTAAAGCATTTTAACCGCCGGGCTGTTAACCTCGTTTAAAATTTTAAACAAATCGGCCGCGTAGGGCATATAGTAATTTTCGCGGTCAAAGCTGTTCAACGGCTCCACCACTAAGGTAACGCCGTTTTCCTCGGCCAGCGGGGCGGCCGCCTTTAGGCACTTTAAAATGTTGGCGTTTTGGGCTTCCTTGCTTAAATCCTTAATGGTTTCACCAATTAACACAATCATGCCGGCGGCGTTTAATTTTTTGTAAACCGGAATACTTTCTTTCAGCGCCGCCAAAAAATCCTTCACGCGGCCGGCGTTTAAGATCCCGCGGGAAAGGTCGTAAGAAAGCTGCTCGTTTTGGCTGTCAATATTAAATACCGAAAATTGCAGCCCGTTATTTTTCAGCTCTTTACAAACAAAATCTAAATTTTTGTTGCTCCACTTCCAAAATTCTACGGCGTTCAGCCCGCAATCTGCCGCGGCTTTAAACCGTTTTTCAAAAGGCAGGTCGGCAAACATCATATCAATACAGCTGCTGTATTTCATTGCTTTTTCTCCTTACAAATGGTACCAAAACCGGGCTTAAATTAGCCCAATAGGCAAAGGGGCAAACCCTTGGGCTTGCCCTTTTGTATGTTAATCCTCGTAATAATCCTTTTTGGTGTAGGTCAGCCGCTCAAACTTAGCGGGGGCCACGCCAAAATCGGGCACCTCTAACAGCTCGCCGTCTTTTAAAGCCGATTGGTGCGCCACCAGGCCGGGCACCATGTAACGGGCGGCATCCCAGGCGTTGTTTGGGGGCAGCTTTTCCTCTACCACGGCGCGGCAAAAGTCGTCAATCAAATAGGGGTGGGAGTTCATGTGGCTGGTGGGGTGATCTTCCCTAAAGCTTTTGGGCAAGCGGGTTTTATCCTGAATATCGGCTCCGCCTACAATAACATCTACACTAACTTTAGACAAGTCGCCCCAAGGCTGATTGTGCACCCCAATTTTAATTTCACCGCTGCGCATTTTTTTGTAGTGTGTTGGCAGCAGCAAGTCCGAAACATCGGTTAAAGTGCGCTGCGGGGTGTTTCCGTTACGGTCAATGTACGGGGCGGTTTGAAAGTAGAATTTATCGGCAATGCGGTCGTAGGCGCCCTGCTCGCCGTAAAAACAGGTAATGTAGGTAGAGGGCTTGTTAATGCCCACCCGGCGGAATTCGTTAATACGCACTACGCCGCCGCCCGACATTCTGAAAATAGCGGTTTCGTTGCTGAACGGGTTTTCAAAATCATTTCGCTTTTCGCCGTAAATATCATCGGGAAAATCGTCCCGGTAACCCATGCAGGAAACCTTTACCGCGTGCTGACCAATGGCCGGGAATATTTCGGAAATAGAGTGGGTGGGGTAAAACATGGGGGGAATACCGGCAACGCGCTTCCAGTTCGGGCCGCCGCTGTGGCTAAAGTCGTGGTACATTTCGCGAATATCGTGGTAATACTGTGCCTCGGCGTAGGTAAACTTACCAAACGCGCCTTCTTTGTACTTTTCGCGGCAAAAAATGGCGTCGGGGTAATAGTAGCAGGTTTCGGCCATCATGTAAATCAGGCCGGTTTTTTCTACCAAGCGCACAATTTCTTCAATATCCTCAATGGAGCAGGCAATCGGCACGGCCGAAAAAACATTTTTGCCGGCCTTTAGGGCCTGAATCACCATTTTGGCGTGCAAATGCCGCTGCGTAAAAATGCCAACGCAGTTAATGTCGGCCTTGTGGTCTAACATATCCTCGTAAGAACTGTAAACCTCAAAACCGGGGTGATCGCGCCGAATTTCCTCTCGCCGTTCCGGCACCAGCTCTGCTATGCAAATTTTTTCAACATCCGGGTGCTTGCTAAAC
>URRK01000218.1 GCA_900550315.1 uncultured Oscillospiraceae bacterium
GCGGGGCAAAGCTGGGCTCGGTGCCCAGTACAGCTTTGGCAATCATGTTCTGGTTGTATTCGCCAAGCAGGCTAAAGCAGCTTTTGCCCAAAACCTTTAGTCCTAAGGCGCGTACGTGCTCCTCAATAAACGGGTCCAGCTCCTCAATTACATAAAGCGTTTCAACCGTTTTGGCAAAGTCTAAAATCAGCTTTTCGGGCATAGGGTAGGCCAGCCCTAATTTTAAGTAGTTGGCGTTTTGGCCCAGCGCCTCCTTTGCGTAGGCGTAAGAGGTGCCCGAGGTAATTACGCCAATTTTGGCGCCGTTATTTTCAATTTTGTTCAGATCGGTGGTTTCGGCAAAGGCGCGCAGCTTTTGCTCCCGCTGCTCTACTACAACATGGCGGGCAATGGCGTTGGCCGGCATCATAACATTTTTGCGAATGTTTTTTTCGTAGGGCTTTAACACGGGCGTTTCGGGGTCACACAGCTCTACCAAGCTTTGCGAGTGTGAAACACGGGTAGAAAGGCGAATAAACACCGGGGTATCAAACTGCTCGCTTAAAGCAAAAGCCTGTTTGGTAAACGCCTTACATTCGGCCGAATCCGAAGGCTCTAACATCATTATTTTTGCCGCTTTGGCGTAGTGGCGGGAATCCTGCTCGTTTTGGGAGGAGTGCATACCCGGGTCGTCGGCAACGCAAAAAACCAGCCCGCCGTTTGCCCCGATGTAGCTAACGGTAAAAACCGGGTCGGCCATTACGTTTAGACCAACGTGCTTCATACAGCTCATGGCGCGGCCCCCGGCAATAGAGGCGCCAATGGCCGTTTCGGCGGCAACCTTTTCGTTCGGGGCCCATTCTACATAAACCTCTTTATACTGCACCATGCTCTCGGTAATTTCGGTGCTGGGGGTGCCGGGGTAGGAGGATACTACCTGTACGCCGGCCTCGTAAGCGCCGCGTGCTACCGCAGCGTTGCCAAGCATTAGTTTTTTCATTCGGGTTCGTCCTTTCCGTGTATTAAATCTCGTTTTCCAGCGCTACTACGGGCTCTTTGCAGTACATCTCCCGCAGGCGCGGCTTTTCAATTTTTCCGGTGGGGTTGCGCGGTACATCGGCAAAAATAATTTTGCGCGGGCGCTTGTAACGCGGCAGTTCTAAGCAAAAATCGTTTACCTCGTCCTCGGTTAGGGTGCAGCCCTCTTTTACCTGAATAACGGCGGTGGCAATCTCCCCTAAACGGTGGTCCGGCAGGCCAATAACGGCGCAGTCGGCAATGGCGTTGTTTTTGCGTAAAAAGTTTTCTATCTGCACCGGGTAAATGTTTTCGCCCCCGGTAATAATAACATCTTTTTTGCGGTCAACTAAGTAAATAAAACCGTCGTTGTCCTGCATGGCCATGTCCCCGGTAAACAGCCAGCCGTCGGCCAAAACCTCTTTCGTGGCTTCCTCGTCGTTGTAATAGCAGGTCATAACGCCGGCGCCCTTAACGGCCAGCTCGCCCACCTCGCCCGGTTTAACGGGGTTACGGTGCTCGTCTACAATTTTGGCCTGCCAGCCAAAGCCCGGCTTGCCAATGGCGCCAACATGGTCAATATTCTCTACCCCTAAATGCACGCAGCCCGGGCCAATAGATTCGCTTAGGCCGTAGTTGGTGTCGTACTGGTGGTGGGGAAATACCTTTTTCCAGCGCTTAATTAGGCTGGGCGGAACCGGCTGCGCGCCAATGTGCATTAAGCGCCACTGGTCTAATTTGTAATTTTTTAAATCTACCTCGCCCCGGTCAATAGCGTCTAAAATGTCCTGCGCCCAGGGCACCAGCAGCCACACAATGGTGCATTGCTCCTCCGAAACGGTTTTTAAAATCCACTCCGGCTTGGTGCCCTTTAAAAGCACCGCCTTGCCGCCCACCAAAAAGCTGCCAAACCAGTGCATTTTGGCGCCGGTGTGGTACAGCGGGGGAATACAAAGAAAAACATCGTCCTTGGTTTGGCCGTGGTGGTTTTGCTCTACCCTTGCGGCGTGCATTAGGCTTTCGTGGTTGTGCAAAATGGCTTTGGGAAAGCCCGTAGTGCCGGAGGAAAAGTAAATGGCTGCGTCGTCGGTGTCGGTTAATAAAATTTTTGGAGTCTCGCTGCTGCAATAGGAGGTTAGCTTTTCGTAATTTTCTGCAAAGGCGGGGCAATCCTCCCCAACATAAAGCCACATTTTAATTTGTGGCACCCGGCTGCAAATTTCCTCTACCCGGCCGGTAAATTCCGGGCCGAATACTAAGTACTCCGAATCGGATTTTTGCAGGCAGTATTTAATTTCCTCGGCGGTGTAGCGGTAGTTTAGCGGAACCGCCACCGCGCCGGTTTTTAAAATGCCAAAGTAGGCGGGCAGCCATTCTAAGCAGTTCATTAACAAAATGGCAACCTTGCTGCCCTTTTTAATCCCGCGGGAGAGCAGCAAATTGGCAAACCGGTTGGCCTGGGCCTGAAATTCGCCCCAGGTAATCTCCCGGCGAAAGCTTTCCGCCTTGGTAGATTGCATGAGGGCAAATTCGCGCCAGGTCATGTTTTTGGTGTTTTCCAGCTTGGGGTTAATTTCTACCAGGCTAATGTCATTGGGGTAAAAATCTGCGTTTTTGGTAAGTATTTCGGTAATCGGCATAAAAGCCACCCTTTCTTTCAGGCAATAGGCCTTGTTCTCGGGCGGGGAGCCCTTTCAGGCTGCCGCCGCGGGGGCAAAATAAAACGCCCCCTGTTAAACAGAGGGCGGAAACTCAGCTCCGCGGTACCACCTCAATTTGCTTTTTTCTCACAAAAAAAGCCTTTGTAAGTGAAACTCACTTAACACGCTGTAACGGGCACACCCGGCAAGCCCCTACGCAAACGGCCCAAAACCGGCCGCCCTTCCGGGCTGCAGCTTGCAAAGGGTAATTCGGCCGCGGGCAGCTGCCGCCTTGCACCAAACCGGCGGCTCTCTTAAAAGCCTAACA
>URRK01000219.1 GCA_900550315.1 uncultured Oscillospiraceae bacterium
TTTGAAATTTTGGTGTATTTAACCGATAATAAATCGCATGTTTTAACCCGTGACCAAATTTTAAATGCCGTTTGGGGGTACGATTACGAGGGCGATGTTCGCACCGTAGATTCGCATGTGGCCCGCCTGCGCATTAAGCTGGGCAATTACGGTAACAACCACCTAAAAACCGTTTACGGCATGGGCTACAAGTTTGAGTGGTGAGCAAATTGAAAACAGTAAAGCTGCAAAAAGGGCGATTGCCAAAAAAGCTTTGGTTTAATATTTTTATTAAAATATCGGTGGTGTTTGTTATTTTTGTGGCGGCGCTTTGCCTGGCCAACACCGTTTTTTTAGAAAAATATTATATTCACACCAATAAAAAAGACCTAATAGCCGCGGCCAAAACGCTGCAAAAGGCCGATATTACCAACGCCGATGAAACGGTGGAGCTGATTGGCGAAATTCAAAGCAACCAAGGCTTTGAGGTTGAAATTTACGATAATAACGACCGCACGCTTTATTCCTCCTCCAGCGAGCAAATGATGTCTTACCTTTTTGCCAAGGGTGAAAATCAGCATCTGCGCATGAATCATCACCCCATGAAAGCGTTAGAGGAAAAATCTTACAGCGACGGCTCGGTTTTAGAACGGGCGGTAGAGCAGTTTTCGGGCAAGGAGTATTATGTTTACCGCACCGAAATTCAAAACGGCTGCTTTGCCGAGGTGCGTGTGCCGGTGCTGACCATTCGCTCCAGCGCCAAAAGCGCCAATACCTTTATTAGCTGCCTGGCCCTTTTGTTTTTAGCGCTTTCGCTGGTTTGGGTTTTGTGGTTTTCTAAAAAAATATCGAAACCCATTGCGCAAATGAACACCATTACCAAAAACATGGCCGCTTTGAATTTTAAGGAAAAGCTGGTGCCCGCCTCGAAGGATGAAATAGGTCAATTAGCCTTTTCAATTAATAACCTTTCGCAAAAGCTGAACGAAACTTTAATGGACCTACAGCAATCTAACACCCAACTGCGGGATGAAATTGAGTTGGAACACCAGCTGGATGTAATGCGCCGCGGCTTTGTGGCTAACGTATCGCACGAGTTAAAAACACCCATTGCCATTATTCAGGGCTACGCCGAGGGCCTAAAGGCCGGCATTAATGAGAATAACAGGGAAAAGTACTGCGATATTATTGTAGACGAAAGCAAGCGCATGAACAAGCTGGTTTTAAGCATTTTAAACCTTTCTAAGTACGAATCCGGCCAAATTCAGCTAAACCTTTCTGCTTTTAATATTTCTGAAATGGCGGTTATGTTGGCTAAACGCATTACCGCGGGTAAAAACTTAAACCTGGTAACGCAGGTGGGGCAGGGGCTTACCGCTTTTGCCGATTGCGATATGATAGAACAGGTTTTAAAAAGCTACTTAGAAAACGCCGTAAGTCATGTTGACCCCGGTGGAACCGTTACCGTTAAGGTGGAGCAGAATAATGAATATCAATTAACCGTTTCGGTCCTGAATACCGGCAGCCACATTGAGGAAGAGCTGATGCCGCAAATTTGGCAAAGCTTTTTTAGGGGCGACCCCGCCCATAACCGCGAAAGCGGCCGGTTTGGCTTAGGGCTTTCAATTGTAAGCGCAATTATTAAGCTGCACAAGCGCGAGTGCGGCGTTTACAATACCGAGCAGGGGGTTTGCTTTTGGTTTTCGCTTAGTGCGGCGCCAAAGCAAAGCGGCCCGGCCGAGCCGCCGCAAAGCTAAGCGGGAAAAATGGCCAAAACGGGGCAAAATTGCTGCAAATTTGCACAAAATGCTTGACAAGCCGTTTTTAAACTGCTATAATATTTTAGCTGTTAGCAATAACGGTTCCTTGCTCTGTGCCGGTTGCGCAGGGCCATAAGTCCAAAAGGAGGTGCAACAAATGACCAATAAGTATGAAGCCGTGCTGATCCTTTCCGTTAAAAACGGGGATGAAGCCGTCAATGCGCTGGCTGAAAAGTTCAAGTCTTTGATTGAGGCAAATGGTACTGTTGAGAATGTTGACGAATGGGGCAAACGCCGTTTGGCCTACCCGATCAACGACGAAACAGAAGGCCATTACATCATCTACACCTTTGAGTCGGGTGCTGAGTTCCCGGCCGAGTTTGAGCGTGTAGCCAAGATTACAGACGGCGCCCTTCGCGCTATGACTGTTAGAAAGTAAGAGGAAAACAAAATGCTGAATGTTGTTGTTTTAACCGGCCGGTTAACCGCCGACCCGGAGCTGAAAACCACAGGCAGCGGTATTAGCGTTTGCAGCTTTTCTATTGCTGTTGACCGCCGCTATAGCAAATCTGCCGAAGAAAGGCAAACAGATTTTATTAACATTGTTACCTGGCGTTCTTCTGCCGAATTTGTTTCCAAGTACTTTAAAAAAGGCCAAATGATCGCAATTGAGGGTTCTATTCAAACCCGGAAGTATGTAGACCGTGACGGCAAAAACCGTACTGCCTTTGAGGTAGTTGCAAACAATGTACAGTTTGCCGATTTTGCCCGCCGCGAGGGTGGCGATTTTGAGAACACCGGCAGTGCACCGGCACCGTCCTTCTCGAATGCCGGTTCCGGCGATTTTGCCGAAATTTCCGACGCGGATGACGATCTGCCCTTCTAAAAAACAATGCGTTGCCCCGTGCAGCGCCACACTTTAGAAAGGAAGCTATACTCATGGAAAAAACTGAGAGACCGGTACGCAGAAAAGGCCGTAAAAAGGTTTGCCATTTTTGCGTTGACCGTGTAGAGGTTATTGATTACAAAGATGTTGCAAGACTGCGCAAATTTGTTTCGGAGCGTGCCAAAATTTTACCGCGCCGTGTAACCGGAACCTGCGCAAAGCACCAAAGAGAGCTGACTACCGCTATTAAGCGTGCCCGTCAGGTTGCTTTGCTGCCTTATGTAAGCGACTAAGCTTTAACGGTTTAATTTATTTTGCAGTGGCGCGCTGCGGT
>URRK01000220.1 GCA_900550315.1 uncultured Oscillospiraceae bacterium
CCGAAATAACAATAAACGGCCCGGGTTCCACCGCCAGCGGAACCGTTACGGGATCCGGCTCGCCAAATGCTTCGGTGTGTGCTTTGTCTAAAAGCTCCATACAGGCCAAATTTTTTTCGCCAACCTCTAAAGCAATTGGCAGCAGCTGCTCTAAATTCCAGTCCTCCCCTACCGCAAAAAGGGCCTTGGCCAAAAACAGGTTTATTGCTTTACTTTCGCTGCCTAAAACCATTGCGTGGTAGGCGTAGGCCGCCATGCCGCGAATGCCAAACAAAATTAACGATTTTAGGCTGCGAATATCCTCGTTGGCGCTCCATAGCTGCTGCAGGTCATAATCGCTATTTTTTTCGCAGGGAGCGTTACAGCTTGCACAACGCGGAATGAGTCGCTGCTTTTCAAGCCGTACCTCGCCAATTAGCTGCTGCAGCGAGGCACTGTTAAAATTAACATTTGTAACGGTGCTGAAAAGCCCTTTAATTAGCAAACGCTGTGTGCTTTTGCTGAATTTTTTACCACCGTTGGTTGCGCGAGCCAACCCAATTAGGGCCCCGGTTAATTCATCCTGCAAGGCGGCAACCTCGGCGCTTTTACCGCAAACACCCGCCATACCGGTACAGCCGGTACAACCGGCAGATTGCTCGCATTGAAAACAAAACATATTTTTATTCATTTGCTATCCCCTATTCTAAAATTCTTGCTGTAGCTTTAAAAATTAATCTAAAATTTCGCCGTTTGTAGCAATGGTAACAACCTGCCACGGAATAAATTTGCCGCTGTTTTGCAAAGCGGTTTTGGCCGCCTGCTCTAACCCGCCGCAGCAAGGCACCTCCATGCGTACCACGGTAACGCTTTTTATATTGTTGTTTTTAATAATTTCGGTTAGCTTTTGGGCGTAATCTACCCCATCTAATTTAGGGCAGCCAACAAGGGTAATGTGCCCTTTTATAAACCGCTCGTGAAACGCTGCATAAGCGTAGGCGGTGCAATCGGCCGCAATGAGCAGCTTAGCGCCCGAAAAATAAGGCGCGTGAACCGGCACTAATTTAATTTGCACCGGCCATTGCTGCAGCTGGCTTTGGGCATACTGCGCTGCTGGGTTAGCCTTAGGGCTTTCGCGGCGCTCAATTTTTTTAGCGTTCGAGCCCGGGCAGCCGCACGGCAAAGGCTCCTGACTACCGCTTTTAGCCTGTTTGTTTTGCAGCACAGCGGCTTCGTTGTAGGCGGCGGCCTCCCTCTCGGTAAAGGTTATTGCCCCGGTTGGGCAGGCCGGCAGGCAATCGCCCAAGCCGTCGCAGTAGTCATCCCGCAGCAGCTTGGCCTTGCCGTTAACCATGCCAATGGCCCCCTCGTGGCAAGCGGCGGCACAAGCCCCGCAGCCGTTGCATTTTTCCTCGTTAATTTCAATAATTCTTCGTTTCATTGCAATGCCTCCTTGCTTTTGTGGGTATATTATAATATAATTAAGCCAATAAATCGGTTGAATTTTCAACAAACGGGGTGTTTTTTTGAAAAAAATTTTTCCAATTTTGCAATCGTGCGGGATTTTTAACGGCATTGCTGAAAAAGAGCTTGCCGCCGTGTTGGAGTGCCTGGGCGCCCAAACTAAAGATTACCCCAAAAATTCGTTTATTCTACGGGCGGGCGATGCAATTGAAAATGTTGGTTTAGTGCTTTCGGGCAGCGTGCTGATTATTCAGGAGGATATTTGGGGCAACCGTAACATTTTAAGTAAAAGCGGCCCGGGCCAAATCTTTGCCGCCGCTTTTGCCTGCGCGCCCGGCTCGGTTTTAAATGTTAGCATTGTGGCGCAAACGCCGGTTACCGTGCTTTTTTTAAATGTAAAACGGGTGCTAACCGTTTGCCCGCAGGCCTGTGCCCACCACAGTTTAATAATTCGCAATTTATTAGGCGAACTGGCCCGAAAAAATTTGCGTGCCAACGAAAAGCTAACGCTCTTGGGCCAGCGCAGCACGCGCGCCAAGCTAATGTCTTACTTTTCGGTAGTAGCACGGCAGTGCGGCACTTTAGAATTTGATATTCCGTTTACACGGCAGCAGCTGGCCGATTACCTTGCCGTAGAGCGCAGCGGCCTTTCAAACGAGTTAAGCAAAATGCAGCGCGACGGATTGCTGCAGTACCACAAAAATCATTTTATAATGAAGCCAAAATCTTATTTGTTTTAATTAGCAAAAATAATTTTATAAATTAAGATGTAACGCAAGCAGTGCGGCAGGGGTGGCGTTGTGAGCTAAAAATAGCCCGGCCAGACCACAATTTGCTTGTTGCGGTCTGGCCGGGTTATTTTTAAAAATGTTGCTAAACAGCAGCCGAAAGCAACGGCTTATTTTTCGGCTACCAGCTCTTTCATGGTGTAAAGGCCGGGCTGTTTGGCTTTTAAAAAGGCGGCGGCATTTACGGCGCCAACGGCAAAAATCTCTTTTGATCGGGCCGAATGGGATAGGGTTACAATTTCATCTCGTCCGGCAAAAATAATTTCGTGCTCGCCAACAATGGTGCCGCCGCGAACAGCGTGAATGCCAATTTCTTTGGGGTCGCGCTTTTCGTGCTTTGGCTGTCGGTTGTATTCGTAGTGGTAGCGCTCGCCTGCCTCAGCGTTAATTTCATCGGCCAGCATAAGGGCTGTGCCGCTGGGAGCGTCAATTTTTTGGTTGTGGTGCTTTTCAATAATTTCAATATCAAACCCCTCCAGCACGGCGGCCGCCTTGCGGGCCAGCTCGGCAAGCAGGTTAATACCAAGCGACATATTAAACGAGAAAAACACCGGAACATTGCAGGACAGCTGTTTAATTTGGGCAGTTTGCTCGGCGGTAAAGCCGGTTGTTGCAATAACAATACCTAAATGGCGTTCGCGGCAAAAGCTGCAAAGGCCGTCCAGTGCCGCAGGGT
>URRK01000221.1 GCA_900550315.1 uncultured Oscillospiraceae bacterium
GCTGATTGGAACCCTTGGCACGGCTGCACCAAAATTAGCCCCGGTTGCAAATATTGCTATGTTTACCGACAGGATGAGCAATATGGCACCGAGCTTGCCAGCAGCCTTTGCCGCAAAACGGGCAATTTTAATTTGCCGCTAAAAAAACGGCGAGACGGCAGCTTTAAAATTTTGCCGGGCAGCACGGTTTTTACCTGCTTTACCTCGGATTTTTTATTGCAAGACGCCGACGATTGGCGCCCTGACTGCTGGGAGATGATAAAGCAGCGGCCCGATTGTATTTTTTACTTTTTTACCAAAAGAATTGACCGCCTGCAGCAGTGCCTGCCGGCCGATTGGGGGCAGGGATACCACAATGTTTGCATTGGCTGCACGGTTGAAAATCAAGCCATGGCCGATTACCGCCTGCCAATTTTTTTAAACTTACCAATTATTCACCGCAGTATTATTGTTGCTCCTATGCTGCAGGAGATGAATTTGCTGCCCTATTTAAGCAGCAAAATAAGAGAGGTAGCGGTTAGCGGGGAATCTGGCCTGCAGGCACGGCCATGCCACTACAGTTGGGTGCTTAGCGTTCGCAGCCAGTGTGTTGCAAAGCAGGTGCCGTTTACCTTTCATCAAACCGGGGCCAATTTTGTTAAAAACGGGCGGGCCTACCGTATTTTGCGCAAACACCAAATACCTCAAGCCCGTAAGGCAAATATTGATTATTTACCAAAAATCAGCTGCTTGCAGCAAAAGGCTGCCCCCAATTTTAAAGCGCCCGAGCAAAACCGCTAAGGCTTGGGTTGGTAAAAATTAACCGGAGCAAGCTCAAAAAGTTCAAAACCGAACAAAACAGACTGAAAATCTGCTGCGTTTGGCTTTTTTGGCAAATCGTAAAATTTTTAAATTTAAGACTTTTTAAAACTTTTCCGCTCCTATACCTCTTTAATCGTCAAAACAACGCCTCCTGCGAATTCTAACAACATTATACACCTAAAAGTTCACACTAAGTCAAGAGGGGAATTAAGAGTTTACTTTTTGTTCATAAATAAAGCTGAAAAGCATATAATTTATTATTCTTTTAGAGCAAAAAGGGGGAACCTACATGCGAAAGCTGCCCAAAATTATTGCGGCGGGTTCGGTGGCGCGGCTAATGGTAAACCGGTTTTGGCTAACCCTTTGCTGCTTTGCCTTAACCGTTTTATTGGTGCTTTGCGCCGCAACGGTTTCGGCCTTGCAAGGCAAGCAGCCGGCTGCCGAAAGCCAAAAGGCCCAAACTGTAATTGTAGACGCCGGGCATGGGGGTTTTGACGGCGGCGCCGTTGTTGAAAACGACATTGAAAAGAACATTAATTTGGCTATTGCACTTTACCTTAGGGATATGTTAAAATTAAATGGTTACCGGGTTATTATGACGCGAGAGTCCGACCGATCTACCGAAGGGGAAAAAACCGGATCGATTGCCAGCCGGAAAAAGGCAGATATGCAAAACCGGTTAAAAACAATGCAAAATAATTTGCAAGCGGTTTTTGTTAGTATTCACCTAAACAAGTTTGAAAGCAGCGGCGTTTGTGGGGCGCAGATTTTTTACGCTGCCGGGGTGCAAGGTTCTAAGCCGTTGGCGCAGGCCATTATGCAGCAGGTTGTTGCCCAAACGCAGCCCGAAAACAAGCGTGCTATTAAGCCCAATTACGCCTCTACCTACATTTTAAAAAATGCCCCCATTCCGGCGGTTATTGCCGAATGTGGGTTTATGAGCAACCCGGCTGAATTGGCTAAACTAAAAAACCCGGATTACCAAAAACAGCTGGCATTTGCCGTTTGCAGCGGCATTCTGGCCTATTTTAACGAAACTTAAAAGGGGATGTACAAATTGGCAAAAGCAAAATCTATGTACATTTGCCGCGAGTGCGGGGCCGAATACCCCAAATGGTCCGGCAAATGCCTGCAGTGCGGCAGCTGGAACACGCTGGAGGAAACGGTTATTTTACCGGCCGCAAAGGGCGGCAGCATCTCCTCGGCTGCGGCGGCAAAATCGGCGGCAGCCGCAACCCCTATAACCGAAATTAATTTTACCGACGAGCAGCGTTACAACACCGGGATAGAGGAGCTGAACCGCGTGCTGGGCGGCGGCATTGTAAAAGGCTCGGTTGTGCTGCTTAGCGGCGACCCGGGAATTGGTAAATCCACCATTTTGCTGCAGGTTGCCGGCAATTTAGCAAAGCGGCACAGCGTGCTTTATGTAACGGGGGAGGAATCGGCAAATCAGCTAAAGCTGCGGGCGCAGCGACTGGGGGTGAACCAACCGGCCCTTTCGGTTATGGCCGAAAGTGATGTGTTGGCAATTTGCGGCTACATTTCTCAGGCGCTGCCGCAGCTTGTTATGATAGATTCTATTCAAACCATGCATTTAGAGGGGTTAAGCTCCTCTACCGGCAGCATTACCCAGGTGCGGGAGTGCACCAATATTTTGCTAAAAACGGCAAAAACCTTAAATATTCCGGTTATAATTGTTGGCCACATTAACAAAGGCGGGGATATTGCCGGCCCCAAAATTTTAGAGCATATTGTAGATACGGTTTTGTATTTTGAGGGCGACCGGGTAAATTCTTACCGTATTTTGCGGGCGCAAAAAAACCGGTTTGGCTCTACCAACGAAATAGGCGTGTTTGAAATGCTGGAAAACGGGCTTACCGAGGTGCAAAACCCCTCGGCAATGTTGCTTTCGGGGCGGCTCAGCGGGGTTTCGGGCTCAGCTGTTTCATGTGTTATGGAAGGCTCGCGCCCAATTTTTGCCGAGGTGCAGGGCCTGGTTACCACTACCGGGTTTGGCAACCCGCGGCGA
>URRK01000222.1 GCA_900550315.1 uncultured Oscillospiraceae bacterium
CGGCCGTGCCGCGCGCACCTGGGCCATTAGCTTTTTCATACCGTTCATTAAACCCTTGCGGTCGTCTCGAGTGCCGGGTTCGTCATTGGTGCCCAGCGAAATGACAACAATATCGGGCTGACGGTCGGTTTCAAAATCCCAGGTAGAGGTTAAATTGCCGTATAACGCGCGCTTGTAATATTCGCCCGCTAATTTGTAAGCCGGGGTATTGCCTTTAGTATAAACAGCGGAACCACCGGATTTAGAAATAATAGAAACATCGGCGCCTAAGGCTTGCGCGGTAAGCTCGGCAAAGCTTTTGGTAACATTTTGGCGAAGCAATTCGTCGGCCGGCGGGTTGGTTTTTTTGTAAAGGTCGCAGCCGCTGGTAACCGAATCGCCAATTACTTCAATATAAAAATTGGCGTCGGCCGGTTTTTCGGTTAACTTACCGTTAAAGGAAAGGCCGGTTACGGTTAGCTGCAATTGCTCGTTGGCCCCACAATCGGTTGCTTTTAACAGCCGAATGTTGTGAATGCCGGGGGTTAAATTCTCGGCAATTTTATAGGTGCCGCTTTGTTTGGCTAAAATTTCTTTGGCGTTTTCAAAATCGCCGTCTACAATGCCGTACAGCAGCAAGCCGCTATTTTGCTGGGTCGTAATTTCAACATCGCCTTTAAAGGTTCCGCGAATTTCAAACCCGGTTCCGGCATAGTCCATTTTAATGTTATTTCCGTCCATTACGGTGCGGCCGTGGAGTTTAACATAGTCTTTAATTTGGCCTACCGTTGTAGCAACTGGCTGGTAAACTGCGCCTCTAATTTTCAAATTATTCCACCCTGCAATCACTTGCGCCGTTAAGGCGGCGTCTTTTAAATCTACCTTTCCGTCTAAGCTAATGTCGGCCATTTCGCCAAGGGTTACCTTGCTGCCCAGCGCGTTTTGAACTAAGGCAAGCACATCTTTTAAATCGGCGCTGCCGTCACCGTTCGCGTCCCCGGCGGTGCTGTAAAGCACCTTTTGCAAAAAGGGAGTTAAAACATTTGCTGCAGCGGCCTGCTGTGCGGTGTTTGGGTGGCCGTCACCGCCGCTGGTACCCTTGGGCAGCTGCACGCTGTAAATGTTACCGTCGCCGTTTTCGTAAAACGAGGTTACGGCGTGCGAAATTAGGGCTTTCATGTTGCTGGAATCGTTCATCATGCCGTAGGCCAAAACAATGGCAGAGCCGGGGTGCTGCTCGCGAATTTTTTGCAAAAAGGCAACAAATTCGGTTTTAAGCTTTTCAAGCCCGCCCGCAACGCTTAATTGGCTTAAATCGTTGGTGCCAAGGTTTACCACCGTAACATCGGCGTTTTTGTTGTAGGCAAAACCGTCTAATTGCTTCATCATATTATTGTTGGTGTTGCCGTTTGAGTCGGCGTAAAAACCAATGCCGGCGTAAGCAAAAATGTTGTAGTTGGCTTTTAAGGCCTCGGCGGTTAAGAAAGCGTAAGCCTGTGTGCCGTTGGAATAATTTACCCAGTTATCGTTAGCGGGAATTGTATCGGTGCCGTAGCCTACGGTAATGCTGTCGCCGTAAAAATCAATGGCCAAACTGCGGGTATTTTCGGTTTTAAGGTAGTTGCCGTTAATTAGTAAGCCCTGCACCTTAAAGCTTCCAATATTTTCCTGCGTGGCACGCACAATTTTAACGGTGTGCACCCCTTTTTCAAGGCCGGTTAAAATTTCAACCTCTTTACCGGTTTCGCGTCCGGTTACATCTAAGGTGTTGGCCAGCTTGCCGTCGGCAAAAACGGCGTAGCGAATAACGCTGGTACCGCTTAAATAACCAACGGAAAAATCTAACCTGGCCCAAACGCTGCCCTTGCAGTAGGCTTTAAACTCTAAGGCGTCCCCGGTAAAGGAAAGCTGCAAACCGTTGCCTGTAAGCTTTGCGGCGCCAAGGGTGTATAAATAACCGCCCTCTTGCAGCTGTTTGGGCGTAACATAGCCGGTAAGGCCGCCGTCTAATTCGCCAACATCAATTTCAACATCGGTTCCGGTAAAACCGCAGCAGGCGGTAATGGCCAAAACCAGCGCTAAAACCAGCGCCAAAAACTTTTTTGCGTTTTTGTACAAAAACATCATCCCCAATTTAATAATATTACAAAAAGAGTATAACACAGGTTTTTGTTGGTGTCAATGCACAAAAAATTCGTTTTTTATTGCAAAATTTAATGTTTTCATTAAAAAGAACAAAAATAAGAAAAAAATAGACCCTTGCAAGGCTGCAAGGGTCCCGTTTATATACATTATAATAAAAATAAAACAACCAAAATAACCCAAACCGGTTTTGCTGCATTGCAGCCAAGGTTGCGCAGCTTTTTAAAACGCGCGCAGCTTGGGGCTGCTTGCGGCCGGCTTAAACCCCGCACGGCTTGAACCGTTTTGTTTTTAATGTTTGGGCGGTAATGCGCTTGTTCCTGCCCTGCCGTAATCGGTAATTAATAACCTGCAAAATAAAGCAGGTGGGTGACCGCCCCACGGTTTCGCGCTCCCTTCTTCCGGCAGGGGTCGGCAAAACGCCGCCCGTGCCGGGAGGTCTGCAAGCCTGCCGCGGGAGAAAGGCCCCCTAATTAAAAACTTGTAGGGTTATAATGTACCGAATAAGCGCACAGGGAAGGAACAATAATTAATTTACAGAATTAAGATAGCGGCCTAAAAACAAAACGGCGGGCTTTGGGCTGCTGTACAAGGCGGCCGAAAAGCGCAACCACAGGCCGCATTGCCGGCGTGGCTTTTGCCCGGTTTATTGGTAAAACGCTTTGGCGCCGGCCAAACGCAGCAAA
>URRK01000223.1 GCA_900550315.1 uncultured Oscillospiraceae bacterium
CAATTCATCTAAAATCTGCGCATTTGTACTGGATGTATTGTGAAGAAGAACAACGACGCCGGGCGGCTTTGAGCGCCGGTACCAAGGTGGCGGCACCGCAAAGGCGGTAAGCTTTTCGGCTGCAGGCAGGCCGGGCAGCGCCGCCGGGTACCCTGTGCAGCGCAGCACACCGCTGGCCTACCGCAAAACGCCGCCGCTGCCGGGTGCCAAAGCCCCTGCGGCAACCAAGTACCAAAAGGGTATGCGGGTTAAGCACAAGGTTTTTGGCGAGGGCATGATATTAAACTGCCAGCCCATGGGCGGCGATTATTTATTGGAGGTTGCCTTTGACGAAAAAGGCACCAAAAAGCTTATGGCCAATTATGTTAAAATGGAAATTTTAAAATAGCCGTTTTACCTTGCACTATGCGGTAAAATGTGGTATGATACTTTTAGCGCAATTTGAACCAGCAGCCATTTTGGCTTTGAATTTATTTAATAGAGGTAACCAATTATGCAATATCAATTTTCAGACAATGTAAACGGCCTAAAGCCCTCCGCCATAAGGGAAATTTTAAAACATTCCTCCCAACCGGGAATGATCCCGTTTTCGGCCGGTAACCCCTCGGCCGAGGCTTTTCCGGTAGAGGCGGTACGCAAAATTTCGGCCGAAATTTTTAAAGACGAACCCATAGCTGCCCTGCAGTACTCGGTAACCGAGGGGTACACCCCCCTGCGGCAGCTGCTAACCAATTATTTAAAAACCAAGCACCACATTGGCACCGAGCAGGACGAGCTTTTAATTACCTCCGGCGCGCAGCAGGTTATGAGCCTGGCGGCTAAGGTGCTGCTGAATAGGGGAGACACTGTTTTATGCGAGGACCCCAGCTTTATTGGCTCCTTAAACTCCTTTCGTTCGTACGGTATTCAGCTAAAGGGCGTGCCAATGGAGGCCGACGGCATGAATATGCAGGCCTTAGAGCAGCTATTGAACAGCGACAGTCGGGTGCGCTTTATTTACACCATTCCAAATTTTCAAAACCCAACCGGTATTACAATGTCGCTGGCTAAGCGCCGCCGCCTTTACGAGCTTGCCGTGCAGCACGGCGTTGTAATTATTGAGGACGACCCCTACGGTGAGCTGCGCTTTAAAGGCGAATTTTTACCGGCTATTAAATCGTTCGACACCGAGGGTGCCGTTATTTATTCCGGCTCTTTCTCTAAGGTTTTGGCTCCGGGTATTCGGGTTGGTTACGCCGTTGCCAACCGGCAGCTGCTTAGCAAAATGACCGTTTGCAAGCAAACCGACGATGTACACACCGGCATTTTTAGCCAGATGCTGGCGTACCGGTTTATGAAGGAGTACGATTTTGAGGCCCACTTAACCAAGCTGCGCGCCATTTACCGCCAAAAGGCCGAGCTGGCCATGCGCTGCGCGCGGGAAAGCTTTGGCAATTTAGTTTCGTTTTACCCGGTAGAGGGTGGCCTGTTTTTGTGGTGCCGGCTGCCGGAACAAATTAATATGCTGGAATTTTGCAAAAAGGGCATTGAAAACGGCGTAGCCGTAGTGCCCGGCACGGCGTTTTTAGCCAATGAAGAAGCCATGACCCAATGCTTTCGTGTTAATTTTTCTACCCCCTCGGAGGAGCAGATTAAAACCGGCTTTGCCACCCTTGGCAATTTGGTAAAGGAGATGTTACAATAATGGCAGAGGCAGAACAAAAAAAGCGCGTTTTCAGCGCCATTCAGCCCAGCGGAATGTTAACGCTCGGCAACTACTTAGGGGCACTGAAAAACTGGAAAAGCATGACGCAGGATTTTGATTGCATTTACGCCGTGGCCGACCTGCACGCCATTACCGTTCGGCAGGAGCCGGCTGCTTTTCGCAAGCAAATTTTAAACACCTGCGCGCTGCTATTAGCGCTTGGCATTAACCCGGATGAGGTTATTTTATTTAAACAGTCGGATGTTGCGCAGCACAGCCAGCTTATGTGGCTGCTAAGCTGCTACACCCAGTTTGGTGAGCTTTCCCGCATGACGCAGTTTAAAGATAAAGCCGCCAAGCACGCCGACAATGTAAACTTAGGGCTGTTTGCTTACCCCACCCTAATGGCGGCCGATATTTTACTGTACCAGGCCGATTTGGTTCCGGTAGGGGCCGACCAAAAGCAGCACTTAGAAATTACCCGCGATATTGCCGGCCGGTTTAACGGCCTGTACGGCAATGTGTTTAAAATTCCCGATCCGTACATTCCAAAAGCCTGCGCCCGTGTGCGCTCGCTGCAGGACCCCACCAAAAAAATGTCTAAGTCGGATGAAAACATAAACGCCTGGGTTGCTATTTTAGATAAACCGGAGGATATTATGCGCAAATTTAAGCGCGCCGTGACCGACAGCGAAAATAGAATTTGCGTTGAAGAGGGGCGGGACGGCATTGCCAATTTAATTGGCATTTATTCGGCCGTAACCGACAAAACGCAGGAAAGCGTTGTAGCAGAATTTGCCGGCAAAGGCTACGGCGATTTTAAATTGGCCGTTGGCGAGGCGGTTTGCGCCGAGCTAAAGCCGCTGCAGGAGCGCTTTAACACCTATATTGCCGACAAAAAGCAGTTAGAGGATATTTACAAGGCCGGGGCCGAAAAGGCCGGCTATATTGCGCGCCGCACCGTTTCTAAGGTCATGCGCAAAATTGGGTTTATTTAATATTTTAAAACCAAGCCGGCGGGCCGCACCCTAAAAAGGGCCGGCCTGCCGGCTTAGTAAAATTTTAAAAAGAGGTGTTTTTAACCGGTGCCAAGAAATTTT
>URRK01000224.1 GCA_900550315.1 uncultured Oscillospiraceae bacterium
ACGCCCAAAAGGTTTAGCACCGCAGCGCGGGTAAAGCCTAAATCAACAACCGTAACGCCCTTACCGGGCACCTCGGCGGGCAGGTTGGCCGGGCGCAGCAGGCAAGGGTTTTCCTCTAACATGCTGTAAAATTCCGGGCGGCGCAGCGTGTGGTTGCCGCCGGTAATAACATCGGCACCGGCTTTAAAAATTAAATCGGCACTTTGGGGCACAATGCCGTTGCCCTCGGCAGAGTTTTCGCCGTTTACAATGGTAAGCCCAATATTATACTGTTTTTTTAAGGCGGGTAAAAGGCGAAGCAAGGCTTCAACGCCAATTTTACCGCAAACATCGCCAATGGCTAAAACATTCATTTTTTAAAAATCCTTTCTTCCGGCAGGCTGCAGCAGCCGGCGGCAGCGCTGCACGGGGTTCGATAAACATTTTACAGCGAACCGCCAATTTTTGCAACCTTAATTTTACGCTAAACCGCTAAATTTTACAGCCCTTATTTTAAAATGGCCCGGGCAACAAATTTTTAAAGCCGGCCAAAGGACCGTTTTTTTGCAAAAACAGCACTTTTTTTGCTGCTCAAAGTGTGCTATACTGTAAAAAAACGGGGGATTGATATGAAAATTTTAAACTTTGGCTCTTGTAATATAGATTATGTTTACAGCGTACCGCATATTGTAGCCGAGGGGGAGACTTTGCAGGCGGGCGAGCTTTCGGTTTTTGCGGGCGGTAAGGGGCTAAATCAATCTGTTGCGGCGCAGCGTGGCGGGGCGGCGGTTTTTCACGCCGGGATGATTGGCACCGACGGCGAGTTTTTAAAGCAGCTGCTGCAGCGTGACGGGGTTGATGTAACCTATTTGCGCACCGAAAGCGGCCAAAAAACCGGCCATGCCATGATTCAGGTAAGCGAGCAGGGCGAAAATTCTATTATTGTTTATGCCGGTACCAACGGTGCCATTGGCAAGGAATATATTAATAATGTACTGCAGCATTTTGGCAAAGGGGATATTTTAATGCTGCAAAACGAGCTGAGCAACACCGCTTATATAATTGAGCAGGCGGCTGCCCGCGGAATGAAGGTTGTTTTTAACCCCTCGCCGATTAAAGAAAATTTAAAGCAAATAGATTTAAACAACATTACCTACTTGTTGGTAAACCAGGGGGAGGCTCGTTGCCTTTTAGGCGGTGAAGACGCCGAGCAGTGCTTGCAGGCTGCCAAAAAATACCCCGGCCTACGGGTGGTAATTACCTTAGGGCAGCGTGGCTGCGTTTACGGTGACGCCGAGCAGACCCTTTACCAAAAAGCCTTTCAGGTAAAAACGGTAGATACCACGGCCGCCGGAGATACCTTTGCCGGGTACTTTGTTGCGGGACTGGCGGCAGGCAGGCCGTTGGGCAAAATTTTAAACTACTGTGCGGCCGCTTCGGCCATAGCCGTTTCGCAAAAGGGAGCGGCGCCCTCTATTCCGTTATTAAAAGAGGTTTTAAAAAAACTGCCGCAATTAGTGCCCTGCCAATCTAATAAAAATCAGTCCGAACTGCTGCATCAAATTAAGCAGTTTATTTTGGCAGACTTAGCGGGGGTTACCTTAAGCGCAGTGGCGGCAGAGCTTTGCCAATCTTACCGCACTGCCGGCGAGCAAATTAAGCGGCTTACCGGGCAAAGCTTTACGGCGTTTTTGCAGGGCATTCGCCTAACAAAAGCGGCCGAGCTGCTAAAAACAACCACCCTGCCGGTTGCCGCAGTGGCGGCCAAGGTGGGGTACGAAAACGAAAGTTTTTTTCGCCGTTTATTCGTAAAGCGGTACGGGGTAACGCCAAAAAAATATCGCAGTCTGCCTTAAAAATTTGCCGTTTATTTTGTACAAAACAAGAACTATATTTTTAAAAGGTGCTGTTTTTAAAGCAAAGCAGCGCCTTTGTTTTTTTATTTTTTACCGTTTTGCAAATGGGTTTAAAATTTTGCCTAAAAATAGTTAAAATTTAAGCCGCAGGCCTCGCTAAAATATGGTATACTGTTGTTGCTAAACGGGTTAAAATTTTGTTTTTTAACCTGTTTACGGCGGCATTGCCGCAAAATTGGGAGAAATAGGGAGTGAGATTTTATGGGAGTACAATTAAAGCTGACCTAAACCGGCCCATTCAGCAAAACTTTATGGGCAACAACGCCGTTTACCACGGCTATGCCGGTATGCCGGATGACGCCGGACGCGTTTATTCTGAGGAACTTTGCGAACTGGAGGCCGACCGCGCCGCCACCTTGGGTGTTCGGGTTGTGCGCACCTTTTACAAGTGGTACGCTTGGGACGCCGAAAAGCAGGTATGGAACTGGGAAAGCGAAAAAATGCAGGCGTTTTACCGTTGGTTAGACCGCCTAAAAAAACGCAATATTCAGGTTGCGCTACAAATTGGCTGGTGCAGCCCGGGGGATATTAACAGCTCCAGCTGGAATGGGGAAAGCCCCTTTACTGTGCCGGGAAATTGGGAGGCCTCGGTGCAAAATTACGCCAACTGGGCAAGCGAGAATTTGTACCAGTTAATTGAGCTGCGCGGTTACACCAACATTAAATACATTATGCTGTTTACCGAGCCGCAGCGCCCCAGCGGTATGGTGCCGCAGGGCAAAACGGCTTACACCCTTTGGCGGGACTGTGCCGTTGCCGTACATAACGCCCTACTGCGGGACGGGCGGCGCAATTTGGTTCAAATTATTGGCCCGAACGAGGGCAGCACCAGCAATTCGGTAATGAACGCCTGGGTTAGCGAGCATTGCCCCGATGCGGTAG
>URRK01000225.1 GCA_900550315.1 uncultured Oscillospiraceae bacterium
GTGTATGCAGGCCTTTTGGCCCGGCCCCTTTACCTGCATTTTGCCCAAAAGCCAAAAAATTCCCAGCTCGGTTTCGGGCGGGCTGCAAACCGTTGCCATTCGTATGCCAAGCAACCCCATTGCCCGTGCCGTTATTACGGCCTGCGGGCTGCCGCTTGCCGCCCCCTCAGCCAACCTTTCCGGCTCCCCCAGCCCCACCAACCCGCAGGATGTTATTCGCGATCTTTCCGGCCGGGTAGACGCCATTTTGGCCGCCGGCAGCTGTACCGTTGGGGTAGAATCTACCGTTGTTACCTTTGCAACAAACCCGCCCCGCCTGCTGCGACCGGGCGGCGTAACCGCCGAGCAGCTGAAAGCCCTGGTGCCGGACCTTGTAATTGACAGCGCCGTGCTGCACGAGCCCGAAAAGGGCGCCAAGGTGGCCTCCCCCGGCATGAAATATAAACACTACGCCCCCAAAGCGAATATTACCCTGTTTGAGGGGGATACTAAAGCTTTCACCGCCTACGCCAACCGCCACCAAGCCGATTTTGACCACGCCCTGTGCTTTACCGAAGACCTAACCGGCCTTGCCTTGCCCGCTTTTACGCTGGGCGCCGCGGCCGATTACGCCACCCAAGCCGAGCGATTGTTTTACGAGCTGCGCCGACTGGATGACCGGGGCTGCCAAAGCGTTTTGGCCCACGCGCCGCAAAAAAACGGGTTGGGCTTAGCGGTTTACAACCGGTTAATTCGCGCGGCCGGCTTTAAAACGGTTAACGGAGAAAAAACATGAAAATTATTGGACTAACCGGCCAAAGCGGCACCGGCAAAAGCACGCTGGCCGAGCTGGCAAAAAATTTAGGCTTTACCGTGCTGGATTGCGACCGCCTTGCCGCCAAGGCCGCCTTAGACCCGGAAGTTTTAAAAAAGCTGGCCGCCGCCTTTGGGCAGGATGTTTTAAGCGGCGGCGTGCTAAACCGCAAGCTGCTGGCCAGCCGGGCCTTTGCCGGCCCCGAACAAACGCAAAAGCTAAATAGCATTATGTTCCCCGCCATTCTTGCATTGTTAGAAAACCGCCTGCAAGCCGCCGCCCGGCAAGGGGCAGCCTACGCTTTGTTAGACGCCCCCACCCTTTTTGAAAGCGGATTAGACCGCCGGTGCGGCGCCGTAATTGCCGTGCTGGCCAGCGAGGAGCAGCGCCGAAAGCGCCTGCTGCAGCGCGACCGCTTAACCCCGCAGCAGCTGGAAGACCGGCTGCGCGCCGCCAAGCCAGACGACTATTTTAAAGCCCGCACCCCCTACCTTTTGGTAAACAACGGCACTAAGGACGAATTTGCCGCCGCGGCAACCGACCTTTTAACCCGTTTAAAAAATATTGATTGAAGGAGTTTTTAAAATGAGTGAACTTTCGAAAGCTACAGAGCTAAAAGAAAAGCTTTGCCTAAACCGCAAAAACGGCCTGCTGCGCAGCAGTGAAGAAACCGTAAAAGCAGCCTTTGATTTTTGCGAGGGCTATAAAACCTTTTTAAACCGCGCCAGAACCGAGCGTCTTGCCGTAAAAGCGGCGGTAGAAATTGCTAAAAGCCACGGCTTTCGCGATTATACCCCGGGCGAGGAGCTAAAACCCGGCGAAAAGGTTTTTGTAAACAACCACGGTAAATCGGCCGCGTTTATTGTTGCGGGCAGCCAAAGCCTTTTAAACGGTGCCAACATTACCGCCGCCCACATTGACTCCCCCCGCCTGGATCTAAAACCCAACCCGCTGTACGAGGATTTGGAATTGGCCCTGTTTAAGACCCACTATTACGGCGGTATTCGCAAATACCAGTGGACGGCTATTCCCCTTTCGCTGCACGGCGTGGTAGCCAAAACCGACGGCAGCGTGGTAGAAATTAACATTGGCGATGACGACGGCGACCCGATTTTTGTGGTAAACGATTTGCTGCCGCACTTGGCCAGCGAGCAAAGCAAACGCCCGCTTTCGCAGGGGATTAAAGGCGAGGAGCTTAACATTTTGGTTGGCAGCGTACCGTTTAAGGACGATAAAGAAAGCAACCTGGTAAAGCTGAATATTTTAAACATTTTAAACCAAAAGTACGGCATTACCGAGGCTGATTTTCTCTCGGCCGAGTTAGAGGCCGTACCGGCCTTTAAGGCGGCAGATTTAGGCTTTGACCGCTCTATGATTGGTTCCTACGGGCACGACGACCGCGTGTGCGCCTACCCGGCTTTAATGGCCGCCATGCAAATTTCGGCCCCGCAGCGCACCTACATTTGCATTTTGGCCGACAAGGAGGAAACCGGTTCCGACGGTAACACCGGCCTGAACTCCGACTTTTTACGCAGCCTAATGGATGACCTTTGCGCCCCGCAGGGGGTTCGGCCCAGCTTGGCATTTCGCCGCAGCTGCTGCCTTTCGGCCGATGTTAACGCCGCCACCGACCCCACTTTTAAAGATGTTATGGAGCTAAACAACGCCTCGTTTTTAAATTACGGCGCGGTGATTACCAAATACACCGGCTCGGGCGGCAAGGGCGGCACCTCCGACGCCTCGGCCGAATATGTTGGCAAAATTCGCACCATGCTGGAGCAAAACAACATTATTTGGCAGCACGGCGAGTTGGGTCGTGTAGATATTGGCGGCGGCGGAACCGTTGCAAAATACATCTCGAAGGAGAACATCGACACCGTCGATCTCGGCGTGCCGGTAATGTGCATGCACGCTCCGTTCGAACTTATATCCAAGTATGATCTTTACTCCGCACACCTCGCTTACACTGCTTTCGTACTC